>JBBRTR010000111.1:0-9379 GCA_038244215.1 Bacteroidales bacterium | reverse complement strand
TAAAGCCTGTTTTTGCACTGCAATTGAATCACGTTCCGCAACAGCAGCTTTGTATTTGCTTGAATTCTCAACACACGATGCCATTGTAAATGCAAGGGCAGTAATAATTACATAAAATTTGATTGCTTTCATTTTTTTGAGTTTAATGGTTTGTTATATAAATTAAAAAGTATAATAATCTTGCTTAATTGGTTGATTCAATATGCTATAGTAACATTTAGTATTGTGGAATTGTTTGAGGTAATATTTATTTTAAATAAATGAAAATTAATGTGACAAAGATATGTGCCTTATAGGGTCTACATATTACACAATTTTATTTTTTTATTACATAAATCACACATCATCAGTAATACGGTTCAACGTAAGTAGATTGTTGAATACTTTATTGTGCTTTCCGGTTTTAATTTTTAGTGCTATATTTGTATCAATAAAGTTTCACTTTGAAAAATAGAATAACATAACATACCATACCATCAACAATTCGAAATATGAAAAATAATACGCAAATAAAATGCCCGAACTGTGGCACTGCTATCGATGTACAGGATATTCTGGCACATCAACTGGAGGATGAGATTAATCAAAAGTATCAAACTCAACTAGCTGAAGAAAAGAAGAAATACACGACTGAATTTGATAGTTTGAATAAGGCAAAAGAAGAATTTGAGCAAAAGAAAAAGCAGGAAAATGCACTTTTTCAGGAACGATTGGAAAAACAACTGAAAGAAGACAGAAAAGCCATTGAAGAAAAACTGAAACTGAAATTTCAGGAAGATCAGCGCGACCAATTCAATGCATTACAAAAAGAATTGAACGAAAAATCGGAGCAGGTTAAAGAACTCAATCTGACAAAGATTGAAGTTGAAAAGCTAAAACGTGAAAAGTCAGAACTTAAAGAAAAAGCTGAAGCCGAAGCTCAAAAAAATTTGAATGAAACGCTGATTCTGGAAAAGGAAAAAATCAGAAAACAAGAAGAAGATAAAAATGAGTTGCGGTTCAGAGAACTTCATAAACAAATGGAAGATCAACGGAAACTTAATGAAGAAATGAATCGGAAACTTCAACAAGGTTCCATGCAGTTGCAGGGCGAAGTACAGGAACTGGCAATTGAAGAATGGCTGGCAGCACAATTTCCTTTAGATACCATTGACGAAATAAAAAAAGGAGCAAGAGGCGGCGATTGTGTTCAGACTATTAATACCCGTACGCTACAGAATTGTGGAACGATTTACTATGAGAGTAAACGCACCAAAGATTTTCAACCGTCGTGGATTGAAAAATTCAAGGCAGATATTCGAGAGAAAGGAGCCAATATCGGTGTTTTGGTTACTGAAGTTATGCCATCGGAAATGAAACGAATGGGATTAAAAGATGGAATATGGATTTGTAATTATGAAGAGTTTAAAGGACTGTGCTCGGTTTTGAGGGAATCCATCATTCAAATTAGTGTAGCAGTCAGTTCGCAAGAAAATAAAGGAGATAAAATGCACATGCTTTATGATTTTCTGACGGGAAATACATTCCGTTTGCAAGTAGAAGCTATTGTTGAAGGTTTTACTCAAATGCGTACAGATCTGGAAAGTGAGAAAAGAGCCATGCAAAGCATTTGGAAGAAGCGGGAAAAACAAATCGAAAAGGTTACAGTAAATACCATTGATATGCATGCCTCCATCAAAGGTATTGCCGGTAATGCTATTCAGTCCGTTATTTTACTTGAATTGCCCGTGCCGGAAATGAATCATGACGATATAGATTAGATGGATTAGATTAATGTGATGTGTAGCAACTCATCAACTGTTAGGTTTATTTTAAAATAATAAAATTAATAATCTAAACATTATCAGACAGAAAGCCACCGAATGAATTCATTCATTTGGCGGCTTTCTGATAACTGATAACTGATAACTGTCAACTGATTAAAGACTTTCTCCAAAATCTTTTTTGAATTTTTTCATCAGTTTTTGAGGCCAGTCGCTTGTTGGTTCCAATCCACCCATAAAAAAACGAAGTACAGGTGGTTCGTACACGAATTTTAATCCACCAATCAGTTTGCGGTTATCATACAACCAATTCAAACGATCTTCCACGTATTTAATTTGTGATAAGGTAAATACACGACGAGGAACGGCCAGACGAAGTAATTCCATATCAGCATAGGTTTCGTTACCGTATTCATCCCGTTGATTGGAAATAGAACCACGTTCCATGCCACGGATTCCAGATATTAAGAAAAGTGCAGCTGCTAAAGCTCCCGCAGGATATTCAGTTTGTGGAATATGTGCGCATACCTGCATGGCATCCACGTGAACACCCAGTACACCGGCCGGTTTAATTACAGGAATTCCTTTTTTATCCAGTTCGCCTACAAGATATTTAATAAATGTAGGGCTTTGACTAATCATAGTTTCATCCAATGTTTCGTACAGTCCGACAGCCATAGCTTCAATCTCACGTACTGAAATTCCACCGTAAGTCAAAAAACCTTCATAAAGCGGAACTAAAGCTTCCAATTCGCGCATAATAACCGGATTATCGGTACACATACCACCACCACGAGATGAACTGAGCTTACGGGCAGAAAAGTAAACCAAATCGGCCAAACCGGTGAGGGTTTTTATGATAGTTCCCATATCAGAACTTTTAAATTCTTCTTCGCGTAGGAGGACCAGATATGCATTTTCGCCCAACAAACTGGCGTCAAGAACCAAGCGTATTTCATATTTATCGCACAATGCACGAACATCACGCATGTTTTGAACTGAGAAAGGTTGTCCGCCGATAAGATTGGTAGAAGCTTCCATTCGGATAAACGGAATGTTTTTTGGTCCATGATGGTTGATAACTTCTTCCAGTTTTTCGATATTCATGTTTCCTTTAAAAGGATGATCGGAATTCACCACATACGCTTCAGGATAAAGTAATTCTACGATTTGTCCCCCTTTATCGGTAATATGGGCCATGGCAGTAGTAAAATGGTAATTCATTGGGACCAAACTGCCTTTATGCACATACGCAATTGAAATAATATTTTCAGCTGCACGTCCCTGATGAACAGGTAAGAGATATTTCTTGCCAAGCACATCCTGCACTGCTTTTTCTAATCGAACGAAACTTTGTGAACCGGCATACGCATCGTCAGCCTGCATCATGGCAGCAAGTTGGTTGTCACTCATGGCGTTTGTTCCCGAATCAGTCAACATATCGAGGAAAACGTCTTTTGTGCTAAGTCGGAAGGTATTGAAACCACCTTCGTAAAGTGCTTCGAGGCGGCGTTCGATAGGTACCAAATGTAATTTTTGTACAATACGTACTTTGTGCAGTTCTAACGGAATGTTTTCGCCGCTGTAGAATTTGATTTCTTGCATAATGTTAGTGAATGATTAATATATCGATTAAATAATTTGATTTTGCTTCAAAATAAAAGCAAACTTAACCGGATAAGTTTGCAAAATAAATTACGTGTAATTACTTTTCAAAAATAACGAAACAGGTCAACAAAGATACGAATTATTTTTATTTTGCGAGAATTTAATATGAATTTGTCAGTTATTTATGATAATTATTATCAATTAGAAAGTAATGCATTAGAGAAAATAATTAACTCTGATTAAAAAAAGATAAGACTCCTTTAAAACTAAAAAACAGCAACTCGCTTAGTCGGCTTTAACTTTAGTCAGAATTTTTTCTCCAATTTTACTTTTCACACCAAAAGGAATATTTAGGATTTTAGCAATAAGTGGCGCAATTTCTCTACTTTCCATTATCTTTATACTTGAGGGTTTCTTAATTCCTGCTCCGGCAATTATAAAACCTGTTTGCATTCCTTTCATAGTAGGATAGTATCCATGATTCCCGCCTGCTTTTGTACTTTTTGTCAGGAGATTACCTTTTTCTGAACCTTCAGCAACCACTCCGCTGCTCATAGCCAACGCCATTGCTGCTTCAGGGTCGGCACCGACTTTATCCAATTCTTTTCGGTCTACAATCCTGAACAGCTTTTTATCAGCTGCCGATAATTGACTGAACCTTTTTAAAATTATTGGCAACAACGCTTGATCTTTCAGATAAAGAAAGGCTGAACCTCCGGCTGAACGAAATTTGGCTGTCCATGATCCCTCTTTTATCAGGCCAAGCTCTTTTAGAATTACATTTGGGTAAAAGGCGGTGTTACTATCCAAAAATCCATGATCACCCGTTACAATAATTGTTGTTTGGTCTTTAATGCCATCTTTTTCAAGAGCGGATATGAGTTTCCCTATTTCTTTATCGATAACTTTAACGGTCTCATGAGTTTCTACTGAATTTATCCCATATTCATGTGAAGCATGGTCACAACCGACGAAATGTACAGCAGTTAAATTAGGATGATATTTATCGATAATATATCCGGCTATCTTACCAATAGTTAGATCCAATTCATAGAATTCTAATTGTTTGGGATCTTTTGTAATAACTTTATTTTCAAGCATATCATGGATCAAACTTTTAGGAGTGACGTACCGATCCGTAATTGTCAGATTATTAAATTCTTTTTTCTCAAGATTGTCTGGTCTTCTAACCGGGAAATTATAGGTAATAGGAGCACCTACCGTAACAGGCCACATTACAGCTCCACTCGTAAGTCCTGCTTTTTTTGTAGCATCCCAAAGCGTTTCTACCTGAATAGCTTTTGCCTCATAATTCCAATGTCCAATACTATCATTCACTGGAACATTATAGAAAATGCCATGCTTCGCAGGATATTGACCTGTTATTAGGGTAGTGTGAGAAGGATAAGTTATAGAGGGAAATACAGTATTTACTCCTTCGGCATAAATTCCATTCGATTTTAATTCTTTAAGAACAGGAGTATTCCACTCATTTGAAAGGTAAAATTCAGGTCGCAGACCATCTATACTTATTAATAATACGTATTTAGCATTTTGTGCTGTTATGTTTAAAGATAAAAACAGGAGGATAAGCTTTAATAGAAGTTTGTTCATGATTGATGTTTTATAATAGTTTCGTTTGAAACCGCTAAATTATATTTTTTTTTAGACATTATATGCTTTAACGATAGTATGAATACCTTTTTTAATGAATCTCAATGTAATTCAACGAAGCATTTATTGCTGTTTAATATGTTATTCATTCAGTTGTCAAGGTGTAAGAATTGGCGTATAAGTGAAAATACATGGATATCTTCTCGATACGGAGCAGAAATATGTCAGTCTAAAGGAGTAAACTTTCGAAACATTCATATTACTCCCGAAATCTGTCCGACTTTTAAACTTCAGAACGTAAACAATTTTGAACTGACGAATTTCTATTGTCCAGATACACTCACTCGGGTTGTGAAGATTTCGGGTAACTCAGCTAATAATCACATTCCTCAGAATGTAGATAATCAAATTAAAAAACTGACAAGCCGGTAAAAGAAAAATACCTTGTTCCCGGCTTATTTTTTATATTAATGTGAAGAATAAGATGATTCCTTATAAAAATTGCTACAGCCTGAATTGCTTCACTATTAAAACTTCACTCTAACCGTGCCCCTCATCGATCTTCCAGGCATAGGAAACCATTTGACAATGGCATAATTTTCATTCATTAAATTAAGTATTTCCAAATTGACGGTTATTTCCTTATCTTTAATTTTAAACATTCGCATAGCGGAAATACTGTGATCGGAATATCCAGGCAAACGATTTATATCAAAATTCTGAAATCCTCCATAACGTTTGCCCGACCACAAAACCGAGTACGAAATGTCCACCCAAGCTGTTTCGACACCAATTTTTCCAGAGCCCGAAACACGCGGCGTATAAGCAATTTGATGCTGATAGGTTTCACTCCCCGGAGTTGTTACGTCCAATGCTCGTTGATACGTGTAAGTTCCACCCATTAGAAAGCCTACTTTGTCTGATAACTTAAACGTAGTTTCCGCTGTCAAATCAATACCCGTTATTTCTACTTTTCCTAAATTGAGCATACTCCAAACAAAAATATTTTTAGTGGGCATGGCAATAATTTTATCTTGCACATAGTTCCGATATCCATCAACCGTTATCGAAAATAAAGGCATCCAAGTTGCGGGTGAAACCGAATATGTAATTCCCAAATTGAACTGATCTGTAGTTTCGGGTTTAAGTCTCGTATTTCCTATTCGCGAATAATATAAATCATTGAAAGTCGGCAGTCTGAAAATATTTTTATAAAAAGCACGAAGTCTTATATCTTGATTCTCAAAAGGTTTATAAACAAAACTAATAAAGGGAGAAAAGCGATTTTGATTATCGGCAGGAATTCCCACTTTTACATACTCATTAACTAAGGTCGATAAAACACTTGCCGTAGCTAAAAACTGATTGGAAACGTATTTGGCAGCAAAGACCGACAATAAACTGGTACGTGTAGGTTTTGCAAATTCAGCATCCAAAGCATCGGTCTCATAATCGGCATTCATTTGATTTACAAAGCCATCGGTAGCAAATGAAAAGGACAAATTCTGAAATGCTTTGTAAAGCAAGGATGCAGATGCATAATACTCATTTTGCTTGTAAATGCTTTCCATGCGCCCAAGTTGATTCAGGTAAGTAGTATCCAAATAGTGCAACATTCCATGATTATACTTGGCATTTAGTTGGAGCGACAGCAGTTTACTGTAATCCTTTTCGTAGTGTGCTTGTGTGAAAAAAGTTGCATCCCACATGCGTTGAGACGAGAAATTATCGGTATTGTAGAGAATTGTTGCCCCGGGCAAGCCTCTTTCGGAGCTATAATAGTAAGCTTTAATGTAAGCCGATTCGTTTTGAAAAAAAGTGCCATAAATAGCGCCTTCGAGTCTAAGATTTTGTACGTCTGTGTTTTTACGTATTTCGCGAGATTCAATGCCTGTTTCCAAATAGCTGTAATTGAGCAAATAAGGATATTCTCCATTCGCCGAAAGCCATTCGCCACTAAACGAAGATGAAAATTTTGAATTGATTTTTTGTTGCCAATAAAAAGAAGGATTCAATAAACCAAACGATCCAGCTTTGAATGATACTTGTCCATTGTGAATTTTAGAACCTTTGAAGCGAGGTGAAAGTGTCCGAATATTTAATATGGCAGCCGAAGCAAACAACCTGGCCGGCTGAAAAATATTGTCACTTTGTCCATTGTTCAGCGAAAGCATATCCACATTATCGAGCGAAAAACGTCCAATATCTATCTGCCCTGTTTGGCAGTCGGTTATCGTAATTCCATCGTAACTTACTGCCGTTTGAGCAGCACCCAAACTACGTACAGAAATAGTTTTCAATCCGCCAATGCCGCCATAATCTTTCACAGCCACACCCGAAAAATACTTCACAGCATCCGACACTTGGAGTGCGTTAAGTTTCTCTATTTGTTTGGACGACAGAATTTGCAAAGGAGCAGACGAACGGATTTCGGAATTTCGATATTGTTCAGTAACCGTTACCTCACCAATGCTATACACTTTGAGTGTATCGAGTTTTTCGAAAGCACACAACTTAAACTGCACCAAAGTTAAGACCGAGATGAGTAGAAGAATGCTTGAAAATATTGGAGAATTAAAACGCATACAACACTATTTGTTTAAATACTAATCAAATAGCCTGCAAGAAAAGGAAAAAACAATAAAGCACAGTCAGAATAACGCTGTTTGCAATATTGGTTTTTAGCTCTATCCTCGAAAGCTTAAAAAACAGGTCATGCATGGCAGGTCTTCTGACTTACTCTCGTATTTGAACGCCTTCCCGTCATTAACCGACAATTGACACTGAATAATTATTATTCTGTCTATTGTCTGCTGTTTAAAACAGTGGCAAAAGTGTTGTTCAATACATTTAAACCCTTTTCCAAAGCTTCCTTTTTGGGGAGGTTGGTAGGGCTTTTGAGCTTACAGCAGCGGGACTGTTTAGGATTTTCACCTAATTCCCTTTTCATCACTTTCGGCGAGTAGCCTGAGTGAACCAATGCGACTGCAAAGATAAATGAAAATTTATATAATGCGTCCTATAATAGCATGATATTTTCTTTGGAGTTTAATATCAAGGTGAGAAATGTTTGTCTTGATTTGTAGGTATTTTTATTTAAAAAATCAATGATATAAATACAGATTAAACACTGTTATTTTGGTTCTCTTAAAGAACTTCAAATAGTGTCAAGCTTTCTACACTTTACGTCAATTTTAGATTATTTAGATTTTAGGTTGAAAGCGTGTCGTCGGGATAATGACGCGCTTTCTTTATTCTAAAATTAACCTGGATTAAAATGAAGAGCAAATTCGAAGGATTACTTTAATAATTTATCAATCACTTTTGTCATTTGGTTGAATTCATTTACGTTATAAAGACGGGTTAAGAAAACGATCTTTCCTATTTTGTCAATAATCACGTTGCGGGTAATACCGGCTTCGCGTTGAGCGTACAAAGCAAAAATATCTGCTTTCGGGTCGAGACCGATCGGGTAGGTGATAGGAATGGATTTTGCATAATTCAGAACCGTTTCAAGCGGTTCATCACGATCAACAGCTAAAAGTGTAAACTTGGGATTATTTTTGTGTTTTTGCCAGATATCTTTTTCAATAAATGGCATTTCTTTCCTGCAAACACTGCACCAACTGGCTGTAAACTGTAGCATAACTATTTTACCCCTTAAATCAGAAAGTTTCACGGTTTTGCCATTGGTCAGTTTCATACTGAAATCGGGAGCCATATCTCCCACTTGTACGAGGTAAGCTCTGTCGGCGGTATTTTGGGCAAAACTTACCATTGAAAAGATAAGTGCCGACCATAAGATTAATCGTTTCATTTTATTTTATAGGTTAGTTCCTGCAGGTTGCAGGGATTAAAAGTTTTTAAAAGATAAGTCCCTGCAAGCTGCGGGAACTAAAGGTGTTAAAAGGATAAGTCCCCGCAAGCTGCGGGAACAAAATGTGTTAAGAAGATAAGTCCCCGCAGCTTGCAGGGACTTATCTTCTTTACGTATCGTCTTTCTACCCATCAGATTTCCCATTGTTCGCAGGTTGCAATCAAATCGTCAAAAGTTTTTACTTTCGATTTAGCCTGAACTTCAGTAATTTGTTTTTCAACAGCAGCATCATACGTTTCTTCAACTACATCGCGTATAATTCCTAGTGCAATAGGCATATCAGGACCTTCCATCAAAGCTAGTTTCATATGTAAAGTTGTGTCATCACAGGCAGCATCATGAATCAGAATATCTTTTTCAGTAATGCCGTTTTCGCCAATTGTAACCACTTTCAGGTTGAAACCATCAAGAACAAGTCCTTTGTTGCTATCTTTGCCGAAAATCATTGGTTTGCCGTGTTCAAGCATAATGGTACGTTCGGTACGGAATTCCTTTTCTGCTAACCAGCCGTGAGCGC
>JBBRTR010000110.1:0-9574 GCA_038244215.1 Bacteroidales bacterium | reverse complement strand
GCTGTTCTAATTCGTTTTACACTCTTGAAATGATTAATCAGGTCGTTTTTTGTTTTTTCGCCAATTCCGGGTATAGAATCAAGTTCGGAAGCAATCTGAGTCTTACTTCGTTTATCGCGATGAAAGGTGATAGCAAAACGATGAACTTCATCTTGCATCGAAGCTAATAATTTGAAAAGTTGGTCGGCCGGTTTCAATCCGATGGCTTTCGGTGGGAAACCAAAAAGAAGTTCGCGGGTGTGATGCTTACTATCTTTTGCAAGTCCGGCAATCGGAATGTTAATCTTGAGCTCATCTTCGATAACTTGTCGAATCACTTCCATTTGACCGATTCCTCCGTCAGCAATAATCAAATCGGGTAAAGGAGTATTCTCATTTAACATACGAGTGTAGCGGCGTCTGACAACTTCTTTCATGGAGGCATAATCGTCGGGACCAACCACGGTTTTAATATTGTATTTACGATAATCTTTTTTAGAAGGTTTCGCTTTTTTGAAAACTACACAAGCCGCAACAGCATCTGTTCCCGAGATATTGGAATTATCAAAACATTCAATTGTCATAGGAGGTTTTTCCATATGCAAAACTTCCTGAATGCTTTTTAATAACTGTATTGCCCGTTGATCAGGGTTAAGCTTTTCTGCTTGTTTCAGTTTATCAAATTTATATTGACGTACATTTTGGAGTGCCAGATCAAGTAATTTTTTCCGATCACCACGTTGTGGTATTACTACAGTAGTGTCTTTTGGATGATAATTTATTTCAAAAGGAACAACAATTTCCTTCGAATCACTCTTTAATCTTTCCCGTAGTTCTACAATTGCCAGAGCCAAAATATCCGTTTTATCTTCGTCTAAACGTTTACGGTATTCAATTGTATAACCCTGAATAATGGATCCTTTGTAAATCCTTAGAATATTTACAAAAGCTGAATTTTCATTTTCATCATAGGCAAAAACGTCTGTATTAGCAACAACAGTATTGGCAATAATAGATTTTGATTTATAATTTTCAATCAAATCATATTTCAGTTTGAGCTTTTGAGCTTCTTCAAATTTATATTCTGAGGCCAAGTGTTGCATTTGCAGAAGTAAAACTTTGCTTATTTCATTCGCATCTCCTTGTATTATTTGTCTAACTTGATTAATCGTTTCATTGTATTGTTCTATCGTTTCTTTTCCTTCACAAGGTCCATTGCATTTATGAATATGATATTGCAGGCAGACTTTAAATTTACCCGCTTCGATATTTTCTTTCGTAAGTTGAAGTTTACAGGTACGAATTGGAAATAACTCATGTACTATTTCTAAAATAGAATTGATGGTATAATTCGAACTGTAAGGTCCGAAGTATTGTCCACCGTTTTTATAGATATTTCGTGTTTTAAAAATACGTGGAAAAGGTTCATTGGTTATACAAATACTCGGATAAGTTTTCCCATCTTTTAGTAAGACATTGTAACGTGGTTGATAGGTTTTAATCAGATTATTTTCAAGTAGCAAAGCATCTTCTTCAGTTTCCACGATAATATATTTCAACGAAACAATGTTCTTTACAAGTACATTTGTTTTCCCTGAATCATGAATTTTATTGAAATAGGAGGAAACCCGTTTCTTTAAATTCTTAGCTTTTCCTACATATATTATTTCTTCTGAGGCATTAAAATACTGGTACACTCCCGGTTTTTCCGGAAGTGTAGCAACCTGTTGTTTCAATGCGTCTAAAGTTTTCATGACCCCTAGCCCCTAAAGGGGAATAATACTGAGTTTTAATTTATTTGCCTTTGTTCCACGTGGAACAAATAAAGTAGCTTTATGTTTAAGAATAAATTGTTTCACGTGGAACAATTTATTCTTTTTTATCCCCTTGAAGTCTGTTCGCCGGGTTAGGGATGGACATGTTTCTTTTTCCCCTTTAGGGGTTAGGGGTCTTTCCCTTTAGGGGCTTTATCTCCCCAACAATACCAATAAAATATTTACATCACTGGGTGAAATTCCAGGAATACGGCTTGCTTGCCCTATTGTTTCAGGGGCAATGCGCGTCAATTTTTGACGTGCTTCAGTGGAAAGCGACTGAAGAGAGTTGTAATCAATGTTCCCTTTTATCGGAATGTGTTCCAAACGAAGCAGTTTTTCTGCAATCAATTTTTCCCTTTCAATGTATCCTTCGTACTTCAAAAGAACTTCTGTTGCTTCCACAATTTCTTCTTTTCGACTTTCTATTTCATTGATTTTTTCTTTTAAAGTAGGCACTTCTTCTGCTAATCCAAGTATTCCCAGCTGTGGACGAAGTATTAAATCGCTCAACTTGCAACCATGTTTAAGTTCGGAAGAATCTTTTGAAACTAAGTATCCATTTATCTGTGCTGGTTTTATCGAATAGTTTTTGATGAAATCAGTAAGAATAGCCTGAGCTCCTTTTTTTGTTTCGAGTTGATCAAAACGATTTTTAGTAGCCAAACCAATCTGATATCCTTTTTCAGTCAAACGCATATCAGCATCATCCTGGCGAAGAATTAATCGATATTCAGCTCGTGATGTAAACATTCGGTACGGTTCATCAACGCCTTTGGTTACCAAATCATCAATAAGTACGCCAATATAAGCTTCGTTTCTTGCCAAAGTAAATGAATTTCCGCCATGACAATTTATATGAGCATTGATTCCTGCAATCAATCCCTGACCTCCGGCTTCTTCATAACCCGTGGTTCCATTCACTTGTCCGGCAAAGAAAAGATTCTTGATTCGTTTCGTTTCCAGCGTATGTTTTAATTGAGTCGGATCAAAGAAATCGTACTCTATGGCATAACCTGGACGAAATAGTTGTGCATTTTCAAGTCCTTTAATTGTATGAATTGCATCAATCTGTACCTGAAGTGGGAGAGAGGATGAAAAACCATTCATGTAATATTCATTCGAATTTACTCCTTCAGGTTCAAGAAATAACTGGTGAGAAGTTTTGTCGGCAAAGGTTACTATTTTGGTTTCGATACTTGGACAATACCTCGGTCCTATACTTTGTATTTGTCCGTTGAAAAGAGGAGAAAATTCCAATCCTTTTCGTAATTCGTCATGCGTAATTTCATTCGTATAAGTTATCCAGCAACTTTGTTGCGGAAGCTCTCGTTTTACTTCTTCCAGAAAAGAGAACTTGTGAAAGTCATCTTCTCCGATTTGTTCGGTCATTTTACTGAAATCAATGGTTCGCCCATCGATACGACAAGGAGTTCCGGTTTTCATTCTATCCGTGATGAAACCGAAGCTTTTTAATTGTTCGGTGATACCCGTTGAAGCCGGTTCTGAAATTCTTCCTCCGGTTAGCTGTTTGTTCCCGAAATGCATCAATCCACCAAGGAAAGTTCCAGCGGTGAGTACGACAGCTTTTGCCTTCATCTGAACTCCCAAAGCTGTAATAACTCCGGTAACTTCTCCGTTTTCAATGCTTAGTTGTTTAACGGTATCTTGCCAGACATATAGATTAGGAGTGTTGCTTACTGTTTGTATCCATTGTTGTATAAACTTGTGACGGTCGCTCTGGGAGCGGGGACTCCACATAGCAGGACCTTTCGAGCGATTCAACATCCGGAATTGTATGGTGGAGCGATCGGTAACAATACCCATCTGACCACCAAGTGCATCGATTTCACGAACAATTTGTCCTTTGGCAATTCCACCCACAGCAGGGTTACAACTCATCTGACCGATTTTATTCATGTCCATGGTAATGAGTAGTGTTTTGGAACCCATATTCGCTGCGGCTGTTGCAGCTTCATTGCCTGCATGACCGGCACCGATTACTATTATATCGTATTTAAAATCCATTTTCTACATCACCCCTAACCTCTCTCCTTGAGGAGAGGGGAACTGAGCGCTATTATAAGTTACTTTAATTTAGAGGAACAATATATTTATAACTAATGTTTTGGGCTGCAAAGTTATAAAATTATGAGGACATAAAATGTTTAAAAAATCAATATCTCTTTTCTCTTACTTTTACATGCAACCACAATAGACCATAGACATATCATAAAGTATAAAGTAATTTAGATGTATTATACATTTACCATAGATTCTTTATATCTAACTTATAGTATTTATGCTATGATAAATATAAAGCACATATTTAAATTAAAAATATATGTTGTATATTTGTCATAATTTTAAGATACCTTGATGAATAGGAGATGCTTAAAATAAATAACCTCTAAATATATGATCAAATGGCAAGAGTAAAAGGTATGCAGAAAATAGTAGGCAGTTTTGCCAATGCGTCGTTTTATACCATTCAAGGAAGTGACGAAGTGTATGTTCGCTCGAAAGGTGGACCATCTAAACGTGCTATTAAAACGAAACCACAGTTTGAAAAGCTAAGGCGTAACAACAGTGAATGGTCGGCTTGTTCCAAGATGGGCAGCAATATGAGAACCGGTTATTATTATCTAAAGCATTTGGAGGATTATCCAATCATCGGTTCACTTAATGCACTGGCGAAAAAGATTCAATTGAAGGACGAAGTTGGAGAACATGGACACCGTTCGATCTGTTTGTCGAAACATAAAGATTTATTGGGTGGAATAAACCTGAGTAAAAAGCAGGTTTTTGAGAGTGTTTTGCGGGTACCTGTTTCTGTAAGTATTGATAGGGCAGAGGGAAAGCGGGCACAAATACATATCCCATCAATAGATACGCGGATGTATCTTTATAATTTCCGGAATCTTCCTTTTTTCCGGTTGCTATTTTGTTTGGGTGGCGTACAAGACATGATTTATTCTGAAACAGAAAAAAAATATCTCGAAAGTTTAGTTTACATTGATCGTGTAAAAGGACTTCACATCAGTGACTGGTTTTCAACCAACGGAGTAATCCCGGAACAGAATATTGAGTTATTGTATGTAGATGATCCCGAACCGATACCCGAAGACTTTACACTTATTTTTACAGTTGGTTTGGAATTTGGAAAACATGGACAAGATGGACAACCTGAAGGAGTGAAATATGCAGGATGTGGGAAGATTTTGAGGGTGGAGTAATATCGCAAGATTAAGTAGATAGAACAGGATATTTTACTAAATTAAATATGTGCGGCTTTCAATATTTAATGAATTGAGTATATCCAAATGAATAATGATTCAAAAATGGCTATTGGAAAACAAAATAGATAAATCTATAACAATATGGAAGAGATAATTTTTTCTATAACAACAGAAACGGTACAAAATGCTGCACAGACTCAGATCAATAGAAGCTTGACTTATACAGAATTAGAAAATGTAAGAAGAGGTATTGAATATGCTTTAATGAGTGATTTTCATGAAGTATTATTTACAGCTATTAAAAATTCTATTAAAGTCGAGAATTCAATTTGAGAATTCAATTATTAGAATTCGACCTCTCTACATCCCTTACAAAGAGAAAAATTATGAAAGATTCAAATCTCATATGAATAGAGACACATATTTATCCTTTAAATTTAATACTTCTTCTACACTATTTGACTTATTATGCATTTTTTTATTGAAATTGCACAGATTAGATATTTTTATGTAGTTTTGCACTCTAATTAATATAAAAATTCTATCAGAACAAATTTGGCATAAACTAAATAATTCCTTTAAAATTTAATTTTAAAATCAATCCTATGACTAAAAAACAAATTTTTTTATTTTACACTGTCTTGGGTACAAGTTCTGCATTTGCAGGAGGTTTGTTGACAAATACAAATCAAAGTGCTCATTTCCTTCGTAATCCGGCTCTTGATGCATCAACGGAAATTGATGCCGTGTACAGCAACCCGGCAGGTCTAACTTTTCTTTCCGATGGTTTTCATTTGTCACTTTCTAACCAAAGTGCTTTTCAAACCAGAACCATTACTTCTACTTTTGCCCCTTTTGCAGGCTATGGTGGTAGCAATACCAAAGAATACGGTGCAAAAACAAATGCTCTTATTATTCCGAGCATACAAGCAGCCTACAAAATGGATCGTTTTGCAATCTCTGCCGGATTTGGAGTTGTAGGTGGCGGAGGTGTAGCTCAGTTTGGGACTGGTTTACCCTCGTTCGAAGCACCAGTTTCAATGATACCGGTTTCGCTCAGCGCAAATGGGGTTAATACCACATCCTATTCACTTGATCAGTATATGGAAGGCAAACAATACACTTTCGGCGTTCAGTTAAATGGATCCTATAAAATAACTGACCATCTGTCGGGTGCTGTGGGATTTCGTTTTAATCTGATGAGCAATGCATACAAAGGTCATTTGACCAATATTATGATTAATCCAAATCAACCCGCTTTTGGAGTTGCATACAATGGCTCTTCACTGGTTTCAGCACCACAATTCTTCTCGAATGCTGCAACCGTTCTTACTGGATGGTCTGCTGGTGCAAATAGCTACGTTGCAGGCTTACAGCCAATTGTTTCGGGCGGTCATGGCACAGTATTGCTGTCAAATGGTACTTCAGCAGGATTGACTACGACTCAAATAGCTCAAATTCAGGGTTTGTTGGGTGCTGCCGGCCTAACTCCGTCACAAATAGGTGCAATAAATATTCAAACAGCACAGGGCACATTAAACGCAGATGCTCCGGTTTTTGCCGGAAAAGCCACTGCCATGACAGCAAATGCTTCTGCAACTGCTGATAAACAGCTTGATACGCAACAATCTGGAATGGGGATAACCCCTATTTTAAGTTTGAATTACAACATTGACCGCTTGAATGTAGCCGTAAAATACGAGATGAAAAGTACAATTATGCTGACTAACAAAACAACCGTAGATAATACCGGTATGTATGCTGATGGAGCACAAACTCCCAGTGACATACCAGCTTACCTGTCAGCCGGTGCTGACTTTAATATCACCAACAACTGGAAGGTTTCAGGCGGTTATCACCATTTCTTTGATTCGGATGCTAAAATGGCCAATGATAAACAACAATTTATCAATGGTGGTGTGAATGAGTATTTAGCGGGTACTGAATATAAGTTGAATAAGATGTTCTTGGTGAGTGCCGGTTTTCAATTAACTAATACTGCCGTTACTGATCAATATCAATCTGATTTGAGTTTTAGTTTGAATTCATATTCAGTAGGCTTAGGTGGAGCAATTGATGTTACTCCAAAGTTAAGAATTAATTTAGCTTACTTCTTTACTAACTATTCTAAATGGACGAAACAATCAGCCAATTATAATGGGACTACCCTGGCTGGGACCGATGCATACAACCGAACCAGCAAGGTTCTTGGA
This sequence comes from Bacteroidales bacterium, assembly GCA_038244215.1. Lineage (GTDB taxonomy): Bacteria > Bacteroidota > Bacteroidia > Bacteroidales > Paludibacteraceae > Paludibacter. The sequence goes on along the minus strand of JBBRTR010000110.1, from coordinate 2,329 downwards.
ATTGGTTTAGAATATAAGTTCTGATTAATTGATCAGGATTAATTGATATTAGTTTAATAATTAAGAAAAAGAAATAGGTAATACTTATTTCTTTTTCTTTTTGTAGGGAGTTTATATTTGTACAAATCTATGGAACAAAATCTCCGAATTCCCTCAATCAACACTAAAATTAAAAGTTATCAATCGTCGTTCAGCGAGTATTTTGCAGGGTAGGGTATGTTTCCCATGGTAGCGTACCAGAGAATGTGATTAAACAGTTCATCGTTGCCTGAGTCGATTCCATCAAATTGTGGTTCAAGGCTTAAACGGGCATAATGCAGCGATTTACCCGTTAATTCTGTCAGTTCAGGATTCATTTCATCCAAAGGTATCTCATTTTTCACAACAGAATAAGGTGTAAAATCCGGATTATTATTAAAACAATCGTACATGGGTACGGCTATGGCATCCAGAATATTCATCGGAGGCAATCCAAGTATCTGTTCAATGGTGCGAACCATAGAAGGTTGATTGTATGCAGTATGAATTGCGTCAGTAAATCTGGAATACGGGCTGATAACCATAGCAGAAGTTCGATAGGCCGATACATGATCCCAACCATCCTGCGAATCGTCTTCTACTACAAAAATCACCGTGTTTTCCCAAAATTTGCTGTGCGAAACAGCATCAACAATTTGCCCGAGCGCCAAATCATTATCGGCTACCATGGCACGCGGTGTTGGATAACCGGGTCGTGTGCCGGATGTATGGTCAGCAGGAAGTGCCATAATCATTAATTGGGGTAAATGGTCGCCTTCTTTCGATTCGTATTGTTTCAATTCATCTATAAAAGCATTTGCACGCAAAACGTCAGGTATTTTATGTCCGTCGTAACCCGGATAGGTTTTTGATAACAAATCATCTACGGTGTTGAGAGTAGTTTTGTTTTTAAACTGAAACGGTTTTCCGGCAATGAAATCGGAATAAATATCGCTCCAGGTTAATGAATTATCGAAAACAGGCGTTGCAGCTTCGCCATAGATACGACAACTTACACCATGCTTACGGGCATTGTCCCATATAAAACCACTTGGAGGATATACAAGTGCATCATCTAGGACGTGTGGATAACTCCGAAACCAGGCACGTACATTTTTTTCGAGGTAATCGGTCACAATAGATGCATCAACCCAACTATGTCCTTCAGCCGAACATTTTCCTGAAACAAAGAAGTTGTCCATCAGCTGAAACTGATCTACAATTCGGTGCGTATTGGGCGTTACTTTTTTCCCGAACACACACAAGGTGCTATCTCCATTTCCTTTTTTCACATCGCCCAATATCTGATCGTAGGTTCGGTTTTCTTTTATAATATAAATCACATGTTTGAATATCGATGGCTCTCCAATCCGTTCAGGAACGGGTTTTGGTAGTATATCTGTTCTTGCAGGAAGTTTAGTAGACTTTATCCGCTCCAGTTGGTTGCAGGCAATAACGGTTTTGGTGTATTCAGCAAATTGCTTTTTGCCTGGAAACGGTATTACCGAAACCGAAGCCAGTTCGTGATGCGAATTATACACCGGCAAATGATTTGGAATCAGACTGAATGCTGTATTTGATCCGTACGATTCGAGATTGGTGACATAAAGCGTAGTATTCAGTATGCTGATGGACGATGGAAAAGCCGCTGTCGGTATAAATCCACTGATAGTACTTTCTGTTGTTGTTCCTTTGGCTGATGCTTTTTTCCCAAGTTGTATAATGGATACAGCATTGTCCATGCCGTTGGCAACAAAAAGAGTTTTGCCCGAAGGAATTATTGCCAGGCCATTGGGCATATCCCCAAAATAATTATTCAAACTTTTTTGTAATCTCAATGAAATTGATTCAGAAACAAGATCTGTACGGGTATTGATGACACTCACCATATCGCTGTTCGAATTGGTCACATACACAAAATTCCCATCCGGAGAAGTAATTATTTTATTAGGATGAAGCCCGACTACAATTTCATTCAAGAGTTTTCCGCTTTCAGGATCGAAAACGCTTACACTTCCTTCACGAGTGGCAGCAGTTTCGGGATTAATTCTAGCCGATCCCCACGGAACTCCGGCCACATTTTTATCCTCTTTGTCCGGATTACGACCTGCCCAGTTTGTAACGTAAAGTTTGTTTTGAGCTGAAGCAATTCCATAAGGTGCAACTCCGGTCTTTTCTGTCCAGATATCTTTGCCGGTAAGCAAATCCTTTTTCACAAGTTGATTATTGCCATTAAGCACCACATACAGGTAATCGTGATTATTTTCAGTTCGGATCAAAATTTCATTTGGCAGTGCCAACTTTGATGGTG
>JBBRTR010000109.1:0-9606 GCA_038244215.1 Bacteroidales bacterium | reverse complement strand
TCATTCAATATCGGTAAAACTTTTTCAATCCTGGATTTGATAACTTCGTTAGTTTCCATTGTTTTTTTTACAAAGGTAACTATTATTTTTTAATTATGAGCATATTATTTATTGACAGTTCCTTAGCTTGCTAAAATGATAAATTCGAAATATTATTTTTTAATTTGCTGTTTGTTTCTTTTCTCAGAATTATATGCCCAAATAACCAATATAACAAGTCCAATAATTATAAAATAGACAAGGACTGGAAATGGAGGCGGTGTTCCTTGACCGTACGAATGCATGCCTGAAAGATAATAATTTACACCTAAAAAAGTCATAATAATACTTCCGAAACTTAATAATGCAGCAGTATTTAATACAAGCATGTTGTTTGCTTTCGGAATTTTTCGTAAATGCAGCACCGAAGCATACACTAAAATACTCACTAATGCCCAGGTTTCTTTTGGATCCCAACCCCAATATCGCCCCCAAGATTCATTGGCCCAAACTCCGCCTAAAAATGTTCCAACAGTGAGCATAAACAATCCAATTGTCAGTGCCATTTCGATTATATAGCTGAATTCCAGAATGCTTTGATTCAATCTATCTTTGTTTTTTGAAGTGCGAGCAATCATTAAGCCTAAATTAAGCAAACCTAACATAGCTGCCATGGCTAAGAATCCATAACTGGAAGTGATTACTGCCACATGAATGACTAACCAATATGATTTTAGTACCGGAACAAGATTTGTGATTTCGGGATTCATCCAACTCATACCGGCGACTGAAAGTGTTATTGCCGATAACAACGATGTGACAGATAATGTAATTGGTGATTTTTTTGCAAAAATTAATCCCGATAAAGCAGCAGCCCAGCCAACAAAAATCATCGATTCGTATCCGTTACTCCAGGGTGCGTGTTCGGAAATATACCAACGCAAAATTAAACCTGCACAATAAAGCAAAAACAAAACATAAAACAGGTAGATGCTTTTATTCAATAGATTGTCGATTTTATGATTGAATTTCAATATATTGACAATATGTAAAGTCAGCAAAATTAATCCGATAATACCATATAAGATTCCCAGAATAAGGAAAATACTCATTTTATCGTATAGGATTTCAAGTTTAATTCTTTCTTTTGACGGGAGTTGATTTCCACCATTTTGCAACTGGAAGTTTTTTAAATTTAGAAGTGCCAGATTTGCATTATTCCAGTTCCCGGTTTCTTCAGCTTCAGAAAAAGCTGCCAGATAAGTATGCAATAAATTTTGAGGGATATCTGTAATATTGTTCTGATTAAGTGATTGTTCTCCATGCATCATACCAACAGAAGCTTGCATATTTCCATGAAAGTTGGATGAATCCGTAGTGCTATTTCCCAATTCATTAGTCATACCTGTTTTTCCGGTTACGGGACATTGTAAATTTTCTGTTTTATCATCTGCATTTGCTGTATTGTTTGTAATTCCTGATTTTCCGCTAACCGGGCAAACTGCTGCTCCTGAAGCTGTCATTTCATCCATCGATGGCATTGCTTCCGTGTTTTGATGAGAGACAATGGCAGTTGTCCATTTTTGATTTCCGTTTACTGGGAAGATTGTCAGAATTTCATTTGAAAATATTTGATTGCAAATATTCACTCGTTCATCAACATTGATTAATTCTTTTTCATATTGATTACGCTCGGCAGGATCTTTTTGATACGCTTTTTCAACTTTTTCCTGAAGTTTGTATTGACCGTTATTTTGAAAGTCAAATAACTGATTAAACGAAATATACTCATTTATTGCAGCTAATTCTTTGGCCAATACTTCATTCGCAATTTTGATGATTGGTTCGTTGCCCCATTTCTGAGGATTACTGCTCATACCCATTAGTACCTCAACAGATGATTGACCTTTGTAGGTTGTTTTTTTTGTGATTTTACGGATCACATCTGAAGCATAGGTGTTTAATGGTTCAATTCTACCTTGAATTTCGTCTTGAATTAGCAAACTGTTTAAAGCGTCTAAATGAGCTTTTTTTCCATTGCTATTATTTGTTGCAAAAATATTTCCCGAAATTAGAATTATAGCAGCCAACAAAAGTGTCTTGGCGACTTTCCGTTTTAATTGAATCTCGTTGCTGAGTTTCATAACTGCACGAAATCGACTATTTTTACTGAAAAGCGTCAATACCATTCCAAGCATCATAAAGAAGTAACCGAAATAGGTAATCATTGATCCCCAATAATCATGATTCACCGATAAAATCGTACCCAATTCGTCGGTGTCATAAGAGGATTGAAAAAAGCGGTAACCTTTGTAATTCAATATGTTATTCATGAAAATGCGAAATGGCAACTTTATTTTGGAATCATAATCGGTAACCGTTATTTCACTGGCATAGGATGAAGGACTATTTGATCCGGGATAACGCTCGAGTTCAAATTTACGAAGAGTAATGCTGAAAGGCAACTTTTGCGAAAGCATGCCGTATGAAATAGACACTTTCACTCCATTCAGATTACAGGTTGAAACTTTAGGAATCTGATCGCTTGACTCAAAAACATGAATACTTTTAGTTTTTGTACCATCACTCACGTTAAATATAATTGCATTATTACCTTCCATTTTTACTCCCGAATTATTCCCCGCGTTTGTAAACTGCGTCAAACTTTTCTTTGCTTTGGGTAAGAAATTTTTCAGAACGAAAAGTGTATTTTCGGTTTTATATAAAGTTTTTTCTGCCAATTTGTATTTCGTTCCGGGAGTTAAAGTGATTTGATTATTTTCCATCATACTTACCTGTGCTAGTGGCAATGAACTTTCTATATAAATTTCGCCATTTTCTGAACTTAAATTAATATCAGAATTTGAAGTGCTGTCATCAAATGCCAGACTTAAACCATTAAATTCAGTATTTTCTCCTTTCAAAAGAGTCAAATCCTCACCCTTATTTTGTTGATTCATAACAAATAAAGAAAGTGCCGGTTCGCCTTGTTCATCTGGTTCAATCGTTTCTACTGAATTTGGAACAAATAATTCATTTTCAACGGTTATTTTTTTACCATCAATATCAAGTGATTCGGAAAGATTGGTTGTTGATGTTTCAGAAAAAGTTGTTTCAATAGATTTCTCAACTTTTTTGCCATTCTGTTCGGCAATAATTCTGACTGATGATTTATCGGATGAAATTTCATTTGAAGTTTCTCCCTGACGGATATGCATAATTCCTTCAGAACCCAAAAAACGGGTTACTCCGGCACCAATCAGGATACAAATAAAAGCCAGGTGAAAAAGTAATATACTCCATTTCCGCTTGTTAATCAAATCATAACGAAAAATACTTCCACTGAGATTAACAATCAAAAGCACCATCAGCACTTCAAACCATTTGGCATTATAAACCATTTGTTTGGCATATTCTGTACCGGAACTACTTTCGGCAAAAGTCGCATAACCGATGCTTATACCAAATATTGTCATTAAGATAACGGTGGTTACCATAGAAAATAAGTAATCTTTTAGCTTTTTCATGAATACAATGTATAAATTTTGGAGTTAATATCAAAGGTAATGCTTTTGAAATTTTTATCAAAAATACAAAAAAATCTTATGTTGATGTTTGATAAATGATTTTGAAAAAAAAAGTATTTAAAATAAAGCCACGAATAGGGTATCTTATCGTGGTTTGTACTTTTTTAAAAGCTCAAATCTACAGTCAATTTTTTGTTTTATAAAACAATTGACTTTTAAAAAATTTGTTTGAAAACATTTTCTTTATTTGTGCTTTCTTTCAGGGTCTTAATCAAATAAGATCCTTTTGGCAATTGATTTACAGAAACATAATTTGAATTCAGTGCGGTTTTGACAATTGCACCTTCCATATTAAATATCTGAATTTTAGACAAAGTATCATTGAATAATAATTTCCCATTTTGAACAATCATAGTCAGTTCGGTTTCATTTATTGCGGGTGTAGAGCTTATGAAGTCACTGAATGCATTCATTGCAATTGTTGGTCTTCCATTACTTCCCCAGGCACTTAATGGATATCCGCTCCAACTTCTAGCTCCTTCCGGCTCCCAATAGATTACTCCGAGTCCATTATTATTAGGAACTGCTTTTACTTTAGCTTGAACTGCCATCAACATATCGTATGTATTTTGTGCTTTCGTATCCAGTTCACCAACTTCAACAACCATAACTTGTTTTCCATATCGTGTTACCATGTCGAGTAAATTATTCCCCAAATCATTGATTGAAAGAGTATAATCAGGACTTCCACTTATCCAGTACGGATAATATGACATGCTGATAACATCGTATTTTGCAGCGTTGTTTTTTGCGTTGTCAAACCACCATCGAAAACGGGAATTATTATTTCCCTGATCAACATGAAGAATGACTTTTGATTGTGGACTTACAGCCTTTATTGCATCATAGCCTTTGTTTGTAAGTTGGATTAATTGAGTCCAACTCGAAGCATTGCTTCCTTCGGGATAAATCATACCTCCTGAAATTTCATTTCCAACCTGAACCCATTCGGGAGTTACTCCGGCCGTTTTTAAGGCTGTCATCACTTCAAAAGTATAATTATAAACATCGTCTAATAATTGTGGGAATGTATGACCAACCCATGCTGCCGGTTTTATCTGATGTGCCGGATCAGCCCAAGTATCGCTGTAATGGAAATCAATCATAATCCGCATTCCCCACTGTTGAGCACGTACCGCCATAGCAACGGTTTCAGCTTTGCTGCAATGTCCGTTTATTTTATCGGACGAAGGATTTACAAAAGTTCGTAAACGAATTGTATTTATTCCGTGGTCTTTCAGAATTTTCATACAATCTTCTGCCGTTCCGTTGTCGTTATAAAAAGTATAACCGGTAGCTTCCATTTGAGGCAACCAACTAATATCTGCTCCTTTAGCAAATGGGCTATTTGCAAAACTAACAGGAATGTATGCAACTAAAAACAAGCTAATTAAAACTGATCTGAGTTTTTTCATTTGTTTGTTTTTTATTAGAAGTTCAAAAGTAAAGATTTTATTTGAAAAAATGAACTTTTTGGCAGTCAAATAGAAGAATAGTTGATTATTTGAAAAGAAAAAAGCCACTAAATTTTTCAAATCAAGCGGCTTAAACATTAGTTTTTTAATAAGAATTATTTCGCAAGTACAACTTTCTCTTTTTGTAAAACTCCATCGTTTCTGAAGATATTCAAAATATAAACGCCGTTTGTCTGATTACTCAAATTAATTTCATTTTGAAAATAGGTTCTGATTAATTCTCCGCTAATAGAAAATACTTCAACTTTTGCTATGTTTTCAGTATTGAAATTGATTATACCGGTTGTAGGGTTTGGATACACCGAAACGATAGGAGTATGAATCGAATCTACAACATTGAGAAAAGTAGTAGATCTAAAGGGCGGACTTCCGGCATCTACCCATGCAGAATAAATTAATTCGGCTAAAGCATGAGATGCATTTTTAAATAAAGTGGTTGTAAATTGGGTTTTACTCCATAATTTTGTATAATATACTGTACTATAACTCGCATCAAAGCTTTTTGCATAGTTGTCGGCGAGTAATACGCTGTCGACATACTGATGATTCGTGTAAATATAATTGAAAATGTATTTGTTTACATTGCTCACGTAATTTGCAGTTGAACCGGAGTAGTCTGAAAGTGCTGTAACATATTTACCTACCATCGTACTTTCATAGCGTGAATGAATGCCATCATTATCGGTTTGATATCCATCGAAATTAGCTGAAATGTGTAATGGCATGTGCCCGTCGGCTACGTAATGCCCCAAATCGGAAGCATCTATCATCGCTTTATGCCAGTTTAATGCTTTAAAATCATTCACCAGTAAATTGTATGTATTCTGTGTTGCCCAAGGTAATGTACCGTTTTTTATCGCTTTGGAAGAACCATATTTTGCTACAATGGAATCGTAAGTAGAAAAAATACGACCGCTCGCGTTGAATTCGGTATAATTTTCAACATCGAGAAAATGTTTCGGACTTTCGTTGGGATCTGCGCTTTTACGGTTATCGGCATCCGAAGCATGCATTGATAAAGAATCGTTCCAAACTTTAAAAGCATCCATCGAAGCCGGGAATGATTCTGGACATTTGAAACTGATGGTACGATGTCCGACACCTCCCCAATTGACAAGAAAAAGACAGAACGTGAGAAGTAAAATAATGCGAGAAGTAGTTTTAATCATGCTGGACAATATGAAATAGTCGAAAAAAAGAATTTTTATTCAGAATAAAAGCCGACAAAGATAAATAAAATAGGCAACCACACAAAGGGTTGCCTGTTTTTTTTGAATATAAATAAAGTTATTAGTTGTATAATTCAAAGGTTTTCCAATCTCTAAGTTACATTAAATATCTTCGAGCATGTCCTGATTTTATTTTACCAGAAAATTAATTGACTGAACTTGAAGTTTAAGGATGTAATTTCCTGTAGGTAAGGTATCTTTCAGATTGTTCCATCCGTTATTCAACTTTAATTTTTCAACCAATTTTCCCGACACATCATAAATTGCAGCATCAGAGCTTTTCTCCAGACCTTTTATGTATAGCTTTTTATTCGAAAAATTAATGATTAGTTTATTCGAAGAAATATCTTTTGTATCTGTCTCGAAAGTAGTATTTTTGAAAAGCCAACGGTACACAGCTCCAAATTCACCTTTCCAATAATTTTCATTGTGCTGACCGTAAGAATCCAGTTTTACAAATGTATTTGCTGCCAATAACCCTTTGCTTTGTAAATTATCTTTCACTGTATTAATATCACTAACTATTGTCGGACTTTCAGTTGTACCAGCAACAAAATAAATTCTCATATTCGAAAGATTTGAACTCGAACTGGTGATGTAATTACTAAATTGCGATAATACTATCCAATAAGCCGGACTTAATGAGCCTATTTTGGAAAAAATGTCGCTATACTTAACTCCGCCGTAAGTAGAAATCAAAGCTCCGAGTGAACTTCCTATCAACGCATTATATTCTGCTTCAGGTCTTGTTCGGTAATTTAAATCTACATACGGTTTCAGTGTTTCTGCCATAAACTGCATATACTTATCTCCTTCACCTCCTCCATATTGTAGGTTGTTCCAAGGCGTGTATTCGTCAATTCTAGATCCCCCGCCATTATCAATTCCAATAACAATTGCACCATAATCACTTTGAGCAAAAAGCGTATTTAAGGTCTCGTCAACTTGCCATTCTCCTGCAAAAGAAGTTGCATTGTCAAATAAATTTTGTCCGTCCTGCATATAAAGTACAGGATATTTTTTGGTGCTTGTTTCATAATCCGGCGGCAAATAAATCCATATTTTTCGACTTCGGTTCAGTTGAGGCATGAAGAATGCATTGCTCATGATATGTACGTTCGAAGCAGCTGTGCTCGGATTTCCAGATCCCATATCTTCCCAGGATTGTATCGTGAGATTAAGTGTTTGCGGAGTTCCATTGAAGGCAAAAGTTCTGTTTGGAAGATATTGCCCTGATGCGTTTCCTTCAACAGTGGCCCAACTTCCGCGCGTAAACTTGTATTCTGCAGTTCCTGTTGCTTCGGGAATGGTGCAGGTGTAGTTTCCTGCTCCGTCTGCAACCATAACTGTGCCTAATGGATCCCAAGCATTAAAAGTTCCTGCAACATACAGTTTAGAACCAGCCGGCGTGTTTGAGGGTATTGAGGTGACCTTCAAAGTAACCTGCGCGTTTAGAAAAGAAGAAACGAAAAGAAATAGATAGAGTGTTTTTTTCATGATAATTATTATTTTTCTTAGTTATTTGACAGGTATATATCCAGCATTCTATTTTCTCTAGCATAAAAACAAGCATTCATAGCAGGTATTGCAATTCGCGCTAGCGGGAGAATAAGTCACTTTTAATATTTAGTATAAGTCCATCAATTATTTGATAAAAACATTTGAATGATGGGTCTCTAAAAATTCTATATTTGGATAGTATTTATCCGGGAGTAAAATTGAGTTATTAGCATGCCTTTTAAATAAAGCTATATGAGTCTCCTTATCTTTAATAATTTCGAGTTTATCTGAAACCATTATTTTGTAATCTGAATTTATACCTAAAAACCCCAATTCAAATGCTTTATCATGAATGCCACATAAACAGATTCCATTTGTTGGATTTAATCTTTCTGCTTTATTTTCCGACCATTTCAAAATATGACTTGCAATTAATAAATCTGGAATATTTAATCCGCAAACAGCACAGCTATGATAATAGTTATTTATTATTACTTTCCGAAAAACGGATTGATTAACTCTTATTTTTGTCAAAGCATGTTTGTCTTCACCTATCTTTCCAAGCAATATGTCTTTGTCAAAAACAATTCTATTTTCATTAAGTATTTGTTCAATATCTTTATTTTGTAATTTAGCAAGTAGAATTTCACTCTCATAAATCATTTCTGACCAATTTTCTTTAAATTCATTGTAAATTTTGATAGCATTGTTTCCGGGATTTGCCAAACCTTTGATTCCTCTACTTTTGTGATATGGGTCTAATCCTGAGAAATGAACAAGTTTATATGCTACTGCACCTGGTGTTCGATTTAGAAGCTTTGCATATTTTTTCACTTCAGAATTTGATGCATTAAATTGACCATAAGTAATCTTAGTATAAAGATTCATTACAACCATAAACTCTTCTCTTGTCCAAATTTTTCTATCCATCTTCTACCCCTTTTTTATTTCATTTAGAGCAAGGTTCAATTCAGATAATGTAATTTCAAACTCTTGTTGCAAATCTTCGTTGTCAATAGCATCAAGTTCATTTGAAATCAATTCTATTGCAGAGATTATCGCATTTGATATTAATTCTTTGTCCATAACAAAATGATTTTATGAAGCATAATCTAAAATAGCCCAATTTAATTCCTTACAGCTTTTTACATTAATCACGTTATTTGCTAATTCTTGAATAACCTTATCGTTTCTTACATCTTTAAATTCTTGAGGATAAAAAAACCGACTGAGTACACGAGACATATTTACATCAAGTAAGGCTGCTCTATGGTTTAATATAAACAACTCGTAGGCATTAGAAATGTAAAGAGTTGACAAACTAGATTCTCTTAATTCATTCTTGTTTTGAGGGAGGATACCATTCTTTTCTTTATACTCTTCAATTATTTTATAAATCCGTTTTGCCCTGTGTTTGTATAGGCCTAATGGCTTTAATATGTTTTCTAAATCTTCAATACTTGCCTCAATTAATCTTTCCCAATTAGGGTATTTTGAGAAAAATGTATTGTAATAGCTTGAAACTGTTTCTGCTTTTGTTCTTTGTAATAAAATTTCAGAAAGAATTAATTCATAATTTGATATTCCTTCTTTTCTCCAAGGGAAATCACGTTTATTAGATTCAAACCAATCCAATAATTCATTTCTAAAAAGTTTTATTTCATTTTTATTCCACATGGCACAAAGATAAAAAAAAACGTTGGCATCTTGTAACTTTGAAAATTTAAAATAAATATATTATCATCGTAGTTCGGAAGTAGGAAATCGTAGTTCGAGACTACCTCGTCGTAGTTCGAGACTACCTCATCGTAGTTCCGAAGTACCTCATCGTAGTTC
>JBBRTR010000108.1:0-9675 GCA_038244215.1 Bacteroidales bacterium | reverse complement strand
TTTCAATTTTATTTGACAATGTGCCTACCAATTGATTAAAACCTTCGAGTGATTTAGTGGTTTGGGAAAATAATCGGATATTTTTCGTCAAATCCACTTTGTATAAATCGTCCTCGTTTTCAATAACAATGGCATTTTCGTCAGTTTGTCCCACCAACCCGTTCACTTCGGCATGTCCTACATGTCCATAAATCAGAATTTGAGTATCTGGTGAAGGTAAATTTTCGTAAGATTTTTTGATTCGCGTTTGCAGTTTTAAAACGACAGGACACGACGCATCAATCAAGGTTATATTGTTTTTTCGGGCAGTTTCATAGGTTGAGGGAGGTTCACCATGCGCACGAAGTAAAACTTTTACATCATGTAATTTCTCAAACTGTTCATGGTCAATGGTGATTAATCCCATTTTTGTAAGGCGTTCAACTTCCTGCTCGTTGTGAACAATATCGCCCAGACAATATAAAGTTACGCCTTTTGATAATTCCTCTTCGGCTTTGGATATGGCATTAACCACACCGAAGCAAAATCCGGATTTTTTATCTATTTCTATATTTGACATTTTCGTTGATTTATGATTAGGATAATTACTTGTTTATCATTTAATTATTTCAGAAAAAAAGAAATTCTTTTGCAAAATTGTAAATGATAAATATTAAAATGTAAGCTATTCTAACGCTTTTTCCTCAAACAAAGTTCTTAGAATCTGACGTTGTTCGGTAGGAGTAAGATTAGAATTGTCGAGAACAATGGCATCTTCTGCTTTTCGTAACGGGCTTTCGGTGCGATTTTGATCGCGTTCGTCGCGTTCTTTCACGTTGGACAAAACTTCATCGTAATTTACGGTTTCACCTTTTGCAATCATTTCATCCATTCTTCGTTTGGCACGTATTTCGGGAGTAGCAGTCAAAAAGATTTTCAATTCGGCCTCCGGGAAAACCACAGTTCCAATATCACGTCCATCCATGACGATTCCTTTCTGTTTACCCATAAGTTGTTGCTGACGAACTAATTCGCGACGAACAAACCCCAACGTACTCACTCTGCTTGCTCCGTTGGCAACTTCGAGCGAACGGATTTCATTTTCCACATTTTTTCCATTTAAGAAAGTTTCGGATTTTCCTTCAGGATTCGAACGGAATTCAATTCGTATAGATGATATTTGCTTTTTTAGTTCGTTTTCATTAATTTCAGTATCTGTCATCCAACCGTTTTGAATGCAAAATAATGAAATAGCACGGTACATAGCACCAGAATCAACATAAATATAGCCCGTTTCGCGAGCCAATTCTTTTGCCATGGTGCTTTTTCCACAGGATGAAAACCCATCAATAGCTACAATTATTTTTTTCATTTTAAAAAATCGAATTTTTCATTACCGAAAAGCTAAACTACAACCTAAATTCATTCAGAGAAGTACTGATAGAAAATTGATACGAATAATTTCCAACCTGGAACTGGCTCATACCAAAACCGACATGAAATTTGTAAAGTTTAATTCCACCACCAAACGAGAATCCGGCCATACTTTTAAATCCCGACATTATCATTTCCTGATGACGACGATGATTGTATGAGGCTATTAAATAGAAATTGTTACTCGGAACAAATTCCACGGCAACAATAGCATGACGAAAAGCCATATCAATAAATTTAATATTACTTGTTGTGGAAGGAGTTGTATTTGTATTTGTTAGATTTGTATTAGGTTGATTAGTAGATTCGTAATTCAAATTCCACTGTTGTAAATCATGCAAAGTGAATGAAAATCGTAAAGGCGCATGAGCAAGTTTTTGGGAAATTCCCAACTGAATATCAAACGGAAGCGGTTCAAAATGTTGACCATTTTCATCAGAATAATAACCTTTAAATTGCGTTCCCATATTGCGGAAAACAAGACCTGCAGAGAAAAGACTTGCCGAATCGTTATAACTAACACCGGCATCCATTGCCAAACCGATACTGGTATACATTTCGTAAACCGAATAAACCGGTTTTAAAGTTGCTCCCACGCTTATTTTATTTGTCAGCGGACGGGCATACATTATATTTAAAGCAAAATCTTTGGCTGTAAAATACTGATCGCCTATTTGATCATTTGTTTCGTTTGCATATTTAAAAGTTCCGTAATCAACATACTGAATTCCAGCCGAAAAATAATTTTTAATACCAAAATTTCTTCCGTAAATAACTGATCCAAACTGAATATCAGCCAAATAATTAGCCATATTCAAACCTATCATGTTGTTGGTTGCAGAAGTTAATAATGCCGGATTTTGAAATGCAAAGTTTATATCGTTGTCATGCAAGGAAATATTAGTCCCTCCCAATGCAGCTAACCGTGAAGAAACCGGAAGATCTAAAAACTGATAGGTTCCGGTTCCGGCTTGAGAGAAAAGCTGTAAATGCAGGAAAAATAATAGGATGAAAGTTAATATTCTCTTTATCATTAATCTATATGTTTTTAAGCACAAGAAATTGCCGGGATTTAATTCAAAAGGGTTTAAATTTTTTATTTTTCAAAAAAAACATTCAAAGATACACTAATTTTATTGTCAGAAAACCTGTAATTAAAGTTTTATATATCACAAACGTGGAAATTGTAAAAAATTATATTTTTCAATGAGAAAATCGATTAAAATCGATTATTTGATTGAAATCTACAAGAAAAAGCATTTTTTTTTCAATTGATAAATAAACTTTAAAAAAAATATATTACATTTGCCCATCTGAAAAAATTAAAAAAGCACAGTTTAATTATGGACTTAAAAAAATCGCCAAAAGCCTCACTGGAAGATAAAAAAATGTTCTTCCTTCTGATTGGTTTCGTTATGGTTTTATCTTTGGTCTACATTGGATTAGAATGGACCAAATCAGATGTTACGGTTTATCAAAACGCAAACACTGACTTTCTGGTTGAAGATGAGCTCGATGTAGTTCAAACCAAACAGGATGAACCACCACCCCCACCACCACCTCCTGCACCAGAAGTGGTCGAAGTATTAAATGTTGTTGAGAATAACGTTAAAACAGCAGACATTAACATTAATACGGAAGATGACAAAAGCAAGGCGGTTATTGTAGCGGCACCCGTTGCAGCACCCGTAATAGAAGAAGAGGATAATGTTGTATTCCAGGTTGTTGAAACCATGCCATTATTCCCAGGTGGTGAATCGGCTATGATGAAATTTATGGGTGAAAACATCAAATATCCCGTAATTGCACAGGAAAACGGAATTCAGGGTCGTGTTATTTGCCAGTTTGTGGTAAATAAAGATGGTTCGATTGTAGATGTTGAAGTTGTTCGTAGCGTTGACGCAAGTTTGGATAAGGAAGCTATTCGTATGATAAAATCCATGCCGAAATGGTCACCTGGTAAACAACGTGGTAAACCGGTTCGTGTTAAGTACACGTTGCCTGTAAACTTCAAATTACAATAGGAAATCCTGTCATAGAATAGAGAACGATTGTACCAACGGTCAGTCGGTATTATTCCGGACAGAACAAAAACACACAAAAAACCGTTTGGTATTTCCAAACGGTTTTTTTAATAAATCATGTATATGAAAACTGAAATCTTCGAGGAAAAAGCGGTGCTAGTTGGGTTGATTACTCAAATGCAAGGAGAAGTAAAAGCCAAAGAGTATTTAGATGAATTGGCTTTTTTGGCTGAAACAGCCGGAGCTTCGCCTGAAAAATTGTTTTTTCAACGTGTTGAATTTCCAAATCCAAAAACCTATGTCGGACCGGGTAAGTTGTTTGAAATTAAAGAGTTTGTTGATGCAAACGATATTGGCGTGGTTATTTTCGATGATGAACTTTCGCCAAAACAACTCAGGAATATCGAAGCGGAGCTGAAAGTGTTGGTTTTGGATCGCACAAGTCTGATTCTTGATATTTTTGCTAAACGAGCGCAAACAGCCAGTGCAAAAACTCAGGTAGAGTTGGCTCAGTTGCAATATTCTTTGCCTCGATTAACACGGCTCTGGACTCACCTTGAACGTCAAAAAGGTGGAATCGGTTTACGTGGTCCGGGTGAAACACAGATTGAAACCGATCGCCGAATTATTCTTACTAAAATATCATTGTTGAAACAAAATCTGAAAGATATTGACCAACAAATGTCGACACAACGCAAGAATCGTGGAAAAATGGTACGCGTGGCATTGGTAGGATATACAAATGTGGGAAAATCAACCTTAATGAATCTGATCAGTAAATCAGATATTTTTGCTGAGAATAAGCTATTTGCAACGCTAGATACAACAGTCCGGAAAGTGATTATTGAAAATCTGCCTTTTTTACTTTCTGATACAGTCGGGTTTATTCGCAAATTGCCTCATCATTTGATTCAATCATTCAAATCGACTTTAGATGAAGTTCGTGAAGCCGATTTATTGTTGCATGTGGTCGATATATCGCATCCGAATTTCGAAGAACAACTTGAAGTTGTAAATCAAACTTTAAAAGAAATTGATCCGGTTGATAAACCCATGATTCTGATTTTCAATAAAATTGATGCTTTCTCGCACAAACCGAAAGATGAAGATGATTTGGCACCGGTGAAACGTGAAAACATCAGTCTGGAAGAGTTTCAGAAAACATGGATGTCGAAAATGCATGACAATTGTATTTTTATATCGGCAAAAGAAAAACTGAATATCGATAATCTAAAAGCATTGTTGTACGAAAAAATCAAAGCTATTCATATAGAGCGATATCCTTATAACGACTTTTTGTTCCAGCAATATACTGAAATTGATGAATAGAAATCTATAAAAGATAAAATATGACACAATATCGTCAACTTAATGAAAAAGAAATAGCAACTCTGACCGTTTACGGTTGTTCTGCTGAAAATTGGAAAGATGTTCAGGTTTCAGAAGAATTTTCACCTGCTTTTATTCAAAATGTCCATTTTTCGGGGAAAGTATTTTTGGGAACTTATCATAAAACTTTTGAACTGGCAGGTGGTGTTTCGAAACATGCAGGAATTTATAATTGTCAGTTGCATAATTGTACAGTAGGTAATGACGTGTTTCTTGACCAGATTCATAATTATATTGCCAATTATATTATAGGTGATGGTTCGTATATCGAAAATGTGAATTTGATAGTTGTCGATAAAAAGACATCGTTTGGAAATGGTGTCAAAGTTCCGGTTATGAACGAAGGTGGTGGACGTGAAATCCCGATTTTTGATTTTCTTTCAGCGCCATTGGCTTATGTTCTTACCTTGTACCGTCATCGTCCGCAGGTTATTCAGAATCTACAGAAACAGATTGATAAATATGCAGTTGCACAACAATCGGATAAAGGAACAATCGGAAAAAATGTGCGCATTGTAAATTGTGGAAGCATGAGAAATGTGCGAATTGGCGATTTTGCAATGATTGAAGGAGCTTCATTATTGGAAAACGGAACCATAAACAGCAATGAACAAGCGCCCGTAATCATTGGTTCCGGTGTAAAATGTAACGATTTCATTATCAGTTCAGGAGTTTCAATTACCGATTCAACTTTGGTTTCAAGATGTTTTATCGGTCAGGGTTGCATCATGGGAAAACATTATTCTGCACTTGATTCTCTGTTTTTTTCAAACTGTCAGGGAATGCACGGTGAAGCAACAGCAATATTCGCTGGACCTTATACTGTTTCGCACCACAAATCGACTTTACTGATTGCAGGAATGTTCTCATTTTTGAATGCAGGTAGTGGTTCGAATCAAAGCAATCACATGTATAAATTAGGTCCAATTCATCAGGGACTTTGCGAACGTGGTTCGAAAACTACCAGCGATTCGTATATATTGTGGCCGGCTAAAATCGGTGCATTTACCCTGGTAATGGGTCGTCATTATAAACATTCTGATACGTCCGATTTGCCTTTTTCTTATTTAATTGAAAATGCAACAGACAGTATTCTTGTACCGGGTGTAAATTTGCGAAGCGTTGGAACTATTCGTGATGCACAAAAATGGCCGAAACGTGATAACCGCAAAGACAGCCACGTTCTGGATCCGATTAATTTCAACCTGTTAAGCCCCTACACTATTAGTAAAATGATGAAAGGCGTTGAAATTTTGCAAAAACTTCGTCAGATTGCCGGAGAAACAACCGATGTGTACACATATCAGAATTGCAGTATTAAAAATTCTTCGTTAAATAAAGGAATTGAATATTACACGATTGCCATCAATAAGTTTTTAGGCAATTCACTTATAAGTCGACTTGAGAATAAAGATTTTAAGAATATCGATGAAATTCGAGCATGTTTAAAACCCGATTCGGAAAAAGGAATCGGCGAATGGATTGACTTATCGGGCATGATTGCACCCAAAAACTTAATTGATGATTTACTAAATTCAATTGAACAGAATAAACTCAATCTGAATGAAATTCAACAGGAATTTGAGGATATGCATGAAAATTATTACAAATATGAATGGACCTGGGCATGCGGAAAACTTGAGAAATACTGGCGAAAACCAATCGAAGAGGTTACGTATGAAGATATAATAACCATGGTGGAATTGTGGGAAAATTCGGTAGTGAAACTCGATCAGTTGATTTACGATGATGCTAAAAAAGAATTCGATTTGAACTCAAAAACAGGATTTGGAGTGGACGGAAATGAAGAACAAAAGCATCAGGATTTTGAGTCTGTCCGAGGTAGTTTCGAAAACAATACCTTTGTTCTTGAAGTGCTGCATCACATTACAACAAAAACAGAATTAGGAAACGAATTAATTGCAAGATTAAATAAAAGATAGACAATGGATAATTTTAATTTTTATAGCCCGACTTATTTCGTGTTCGGGAAAGCGAAAGAAAACGAAACGGGGAAATATGTAAAACGCTTTGGCGGGAAGAAAGTATTAATTCATTTCGGCAGTGGTTCAGTTATAAAAACCGGTTTACTCGACCGTGTAAAAGCCTCATTGAGAGCTGAAAATATTGAATTTGCTGAATTGGGCGGAGTTGTTCCGAATCCACGAAGCGGGTTGGTTTACAAAGGAATTGAACTTTGCAAAAAAGAAAAGATAGACTTTATTCTGGCAGTTGGAGGCGGAAGTGTTATCGATTCGTCCAAAGCCATTGCACTTGGTGCGTTGTATGATGGTGATTTCTGGGATTTTTTTGAAGGAAAACGGATTGATAGAGCCTTGCCGGTTGCAACTATTCTTACCATTTCGGCCGCCGGTAGTGAAGGATCAATGGGTTCGGTAATAACTCATGAAAACGGTATGTTGAAGCGTGCTGCCAACAATGAGGTAATGCGTCCGGTATTTTCAATTTTGAATCCTGAACTGACGGCTACGCTTCCGAATTATCAAATTGCTTGCGGAGTTACCGATATGATGGCTCACGTAATGGAACGCTATTTTACTAATTCTCAAAATGTAGAAATTTCTGACAGGTTGAGTGAAGGAATTTTACTTGCTGTAATTTCTGAAGCTCCGAAAGCATTGGCTGATAAAAATTACGAATCACTTGCCAATATTATGTGGTCGGGCATGGTGGCACATAATGATAGGAGCGGTGTTGGTCGTGAAAGTGACTGGTCAACTCACAATATGGAACATGAACTTTCTGCATTGTACGATGTAGCTCACGGTGCTGGTTTGGCAGTTATGTTTCCGGCTTGGATGAAATACGTGATGCATCATAATGTTATGCTTTTTGCTCAGTTTGCTGTTCGCGTTTGGAATTGCGAAATGGATTTTCAATATCCTGAAAAAACAGCTTTGCAAGGAATTTACCGTTACGAACAATTTATGACTTCTATCGGAATGCCGATTCGTTTCTCACAACTTGGCGCAAAAGCTGAAGATATCCCGACTTTGGTGAAAAATCTCAGATTAGGAAAAAACACCATGGGAAGCTTTGTAAAACTCAACGAAGAAGATGTAAGGAAGATTTATGAACTGGCGGTTTAAAAATT
Organism: Bacteroidales bacterium; assembly: GCA_038244215.1. Classification (GTDB taxonomy): domain Bacteria; phylum Bacteroidota; class Bacteroidia; order Bacteroidales; family Paludibacteraceae; genus Paludibacter. Next base: position 1,734 of record JBBRTR010000108.1, on the reverse strand, counting down.
AAATTCATTTGATAAATTAAATTTATAATGGCAATTATAAATCTTACAACATGTTACAACCTAATCGATGCCAGTTTTATTAAAAATAATCTGGAGAACGAAGGTGTCGAATGTTTTTTGACAAATGAAATTACATCTACTTTAGTTCCATTTTACAATGGAATGATGAACGCAGGAATTCAGATAATGATAAATGAAGAAGATTATGAAAAAGCTTCTTTGTTGATAAATAAACCTTTGGAAAATCCTGTTATTTGTCCGAATTGTAATTCCACCAATATCAAATTCGGTTTTGGTAAGAAAAAAGGGTTGAAAATACTTGGAGTTTTTCTATCGGTGCTGGTTGAGATTCCATTCGGAAACATTAAAAGGAATTATTATTGCAAAGATTGTAAGACTGAGTTTTGAAATACAAACTCAGTCTTTTTTCTATTCCTTTATCATTGCTCCAGCCACTGCATTAGCAACCATTTTACGCAGTTTCACCACACTGCCTTTGTCGATAGGATGAACACGGTTGGTGAGTAGAATGATGGAAATGTCATTATCGGGATCAATAACGATGGAAGTGCCGGTGTAGCCGGTATGACAATAGGTATTTGGTCCGAGTAAATCGCCTTTACAGCCTGCATACGGTGACGAAACATCCCAACCCAACGTCCGTCCGTACACTTTTAGAGATTCAGGAACCGTGCGCATTAATTTTACCGATTCAGGGCTTAAAATTCGTTTGCCATTCCATTCGCCACCATTTTGCAAAGTTGCCACAAGTATTCCAATATCGTTGGCATCCGAAAAAAGTCCGGCATTGCCCGAAATTCCTCCATTCATTACTCGTGCCAGTGGATCATGAACTATTCCTTTCAATACTTTCAAATCTTCCATCATCGAGGTTGGAGCACAACGTTCAAGCGTTTCACCCGTAGGATTAAAATCGGTATGTGTCATTCCAAGAACATTATAAACATTTTCTTTGGCAAAATCTCTCAGACTTTTACCCGTTATATTTTCGATGACGTGTTGTAACGTTATAAAGTTTAAGCAACTGTATTGCATTTTTTTCCCCGGTTCAAAATCGCGCCTACACGAATCAATATATTGCATGAATCCCAGTGGATTAGGTGCTCCATATCGTTTTTTGAGTGTTGATTCAGAAGCATACGCTGGTAATCCGGATGTATGTGTCATTAAATTCAGTATTCGTATGTTTTCGTTCATTGTTGGATTACCAGTGGATACAAAACCGGGTATATACATATTTACATTATCTCCAATATGAAGCTTGCCTCTTTCAATTAAAATCATTGCCGAAATAGCCGTTGCCATCGGTTTGGTGCAGGAAGCCATATCAAAAACCGTATTTACATTCATAAGTTCTAAAATTGGATAAACCTGCTTATTGCCATACGCTTTCAAGTATGCCATTTTTCCGTGACGTACAATTGCCAGTACTGCGCCGGGAATTTCTTTTTTGTCAATTGCACTTTGAATAAGTGTATCAGCAGATTTTAATTTAATACTGTCCAGTCCTACAAGGTCAGGTGTAACTCTAACAAGTGGTTGTGCAGCTGCTGTGAAAAGTACACAAAACAAAACTGCAAAGAAAAGAATGAGCTTATTCATAACTTTAAATTGATTTTACTACAAAGATATACTTTTTTTATTTTCCCTTTTAGCTCAAAAATCATATATTTGATTTTTAAGCGTAAAATAATATGTACTTTTGCATAGTTT
>JBBRTR010000107.1:0-10032 GCA_038244215.1 Bacteroidales bacterium | reverse complement strand
TTCAACAAACGCATCAGCTGAATCATTTAATGCTAAAATCAAAGCTTTTAGAGCATCGTTAAGAGGAGTGATTGATATTAAATTCTTTCTCTTTAGATTAACTAAAATATACGCTTAATCCACAACTTTTACGGGTGAGCCCTGAGAACTTGTCATTCGGTGAGGAGTGAAAAATCTAAATATTTTCACAGGACAATAGTTTTTGTATTTATACCATTTTTGCGGGTGCGCCGATAAATTCGTTATTTTCAGGTAGGATTTCGCTTTTCATTAGTACTGACAAAGGTTCGAGTGATGATCGATTTTCCATTTTGGAATCGTAAAGTACTACAGCCATTCCACCCACGCTGCAATTATTACCTATATCCACATACGACATTTTCATAACCCGGTCTTCGAAAAGATGGGTTTGTAGCGTGCAATTATCGTTCAAAACTGAATCGTCACCTACTTTAATTAGGTCAAATTCTGTGATTTGAGTAGTATATAAACACGTACGTTTGCCAATTTTGCAACCAAGCATTCGAAGTGGATATTTAATAAAGGGCGTGCCGGTGAGCAGATTAAGAAAAAAAAGTACCAGAAAATTCTCATAAATCCCTGTTACCAGTTCACTTCTCCACACATAATGATTCCACAATGGTTTCTTGGCGGGTTTGTATTTCCCGATAATAATCCACTTCATAAGCACCATAACCATTGTTCCAAGAATTGCAGCTCCAAGGTACAAAAATGGAAATACGAAGATAAGCTGATCTAGGTCTTGATGAACCTGCATATAGGATACTACATTGGTAATGAGTACTGCATAGGTGATGAAAAGTGTTGTTGGTAGCACAACACGGAAAAACTCAATAAAATAACGCAATGCGAAGAGTTTGCGTGTTGGATTGTAGGTTGTTTCCTCGGTGAAATCTTTGTTGATATCTCGCTTTGGCAAAAATACTGCCGGCGACCCAAACCACGAAGTGCCATCTGCAGCCGGAAGATCTTCTTTGCTCATTTTTGATAAAACACCCACCAACACGTTGTTTCCCAGTTTAGTGTCGGGACTTATAACGGCACTGTTTCCTATAAAAGTACGATTGCCAATATGGGTTTTGGCAATGGTAATATATCCGTTTCTGACGTGTGACGCACCAATGGAAACCGAATCGGCCAGAAAACATTCATCGCCGGTAACCAGCAAATCGGGCGAAATAAATTCTACGGTTGAAATTTCCACCCGTTTGCCCATTTTTACGCCCAGCATTTTGAACCAGAATTGCAGATAAAGGGTGGTGTAAAGCGTTCCTATAACCTGTAAACTGAGCTTCATCAGTTGGTCGAAAAACCATTTATTCACATAAAACGAACTGTCGATCGCATATTTTCCTTCCTTAATATTCCCCAGCAGAATCCATTTAAGCAAGGAAATTATTAAAGTCAGTAAAACAACAAACGAAACACCAACGCCCAACGTAGTCCAGAGAAAATTATAACCTTCGGCTACATAATCCAAATGTGTAATCAACATCATTCCAGGGAAATACGCCACCATTGTGATTAATGGAATCAGAAAAACACTTATTGAAAATATAACAGTATTTTTTGATGACCATAGTTTTCGGGTTTCTTTCTTTTGATTCAATCCAATTTTTTCAGCAGGTGAACCGCCCCATTTTTCATTTTGTGGAATGGTAAAACCTTCGGGAACAAGTGTCAAATCTTCAATAGATGAATTTTGTTCCATTTTGGTATTATGCGCCAGGCAACAGCGTGTTCCGACAAACACATCATTTCCCAACTCAATGCTACCAATGTGCATATAGCCGTCGGCAATATGGTATCCACGCAGGTGAGTATCGGTACAAATACTCACATTATCGCCAATTTTTAATAAATCGTATATAGAAATGGCTGAAGTGTTGATATAGGTGTTTTTGCCAATTTTTGCACCCAATGCACGCAAGAAGATGTTTATCAGCGATGTCCCGCTAAAATAGCTGATGGGTGCAATATTTATAACCTTATCAACAATCCAAAACCTAAAATAATAGGAACCCCACAATTTGTATTTGCCGGGTTTTATGCGCCCGATAACCGCCCACTTAAAGCCTACAGCAAAAAGAGTTAGCACCGGAAGCAATGCAAAATACATTAATAACATCATTAACAACGAATCGATTATGCCTAAATCGGCTTGATAATAATAGGCATAAACAAAAAATGGTCCCATCCATTCCATCCCAAAAAGTAAAATCAAGAATATCATCGAAACGCCCTGAAAAAACGAACAGCTATAATAACTTAGCTTGCTGGTAACGTGAATGTCACGTTCTTTTTTGGGCTTTGATTCTTTCGATTGACTTTTTTCAAGCTTTTCAGCTAGCTCTTTGAGTACCGGATGCTTGTAAATATCCACCACCGACATATTTTCAAATATCTTGTTTTCACGCAGTTCTGAAGTTACCACTGCAGCCAGCAAGGAATGTCCGCCCAAATCTTCAAAAAAGTTATCATCCATCGAGATATCTTCTCTGTCTATGTTTTGGGCAATGATTTTAATCAGTATTTTTTCTATAGTGGTTTTTGGCGGAATAATTTCTTTCTTTGAAGAAAAACTCAATGCTGTTTGGGGTGCTGGTAAGCGTTTGCGGTCAATTTTCTGACTGGTGGTTAAGGGCAATTCCGCTATGGTGTCGAGCGTAGACGGAATCATATAATAAGGTAATTTCAAGCGTAATAAATTAGCAATTCCTTCACGGTCAATTGTTTTTCCGGGAGTCTCCACCACGAAAGCGGCTAATTGCTGACTTTGTTCATTGAGCGAAACTGCTGCCGCCTGAATGCTGTCCAGTTTCATCAATAATCCCTCAATTTCAGCCAATTCTACACGGAAACCACGCACTTTTACCTGCGCGTCAATGCGTCCCACAAAGCAGATTTGACCGTTAGGTGCAAATTTAGCCCTATCGCCGGTACGATAATATCTTTTCAGAGTGCCATCAAACTGTTCAGTTTCAATAAATTTCTTCTGAGTAAGTTCGTTTTGATTTAAATAGCCACGTGCCACACAATTTCCGCCAATCAGAATTTCACCTTCATCTTCATTTTTCACAGGTTCAAGTTGCTCATTCACAATCAATACATCATATCCGGACATAGCATTCCCAATAGTAACTTCTTCCGTTGCATTCAAAATTAAATAAGTCGCAATCACGGCACCTTCCGTCGGACCGTAAGTATTGTAAACTAACCGTCCAGTCTTGCACCAGCGATGTGCCATATCGGTTGAACATACTTCGCCGCCAAAAATCAAAATTTTCAGTCCGGGAATGTCTTCTTTCACCATCGATAACAGGGTGGGAGCGCAGGATAAAAAAGTGATATTGAGTTTATTCAAAATAGAAGAAAACTGATCGCCTGAACGCATGATGTCAAAAGTTCCAACCACCAAGGTTGCACCGACAGCAAATGTTACCCAAATTTCTTCCACTGAAGCGTCAAAAGAAACCGAAAAACCTTGTAGAACTCGGTCAGTATTGGTTATCGGATAAATTGTCAATGCAGCATTAATATAAGTTGTCACATTCCTGTGTTCCAGCAAAACGCCTTTTGGCATTCCCGATGTTCCCGAAGTATAAATGATATAGCACAAATCGTTCGGAGTGCGGTTGCTGACTTCGGGTTTGGTGGATGGATAAGCTGATACGTCTGAAAGTTGTGTATCAATATTGAAAATCAAGTGATTTTCGAGTTGATTCCCGATTCGTTGCAATATTTCGTCGGAAGTAATTAGAATTTTAGCACCTGAATCTTGCATAATAAAGTTTACACGATTGGCGGGAATCTCTGCATCCAAAGGAATGTAAGCACCACCGGCTTTTAGTACGGCAAGCATTGCCGGATAAATTTTCTCGCAACGCGGCAACAAAATAACTGCTTTTTCTTCCGGGGCAATTCCTATTCCTTGCAGATAATGAGCCAGTTGATTGGATAATTGATCTGTTTCGTCATAAGTCAGTGTAGTTTTACCATTTTCGATAGCAATGGATGTTGGTTGTTTTTTTGCGGAATTTTCAAAAAAAGTATCGAGAAACTGAAATGACTCAGCAGGATTCTTCATACCTAAATAAGATTTTTGTTTGAGTTGCAAAGTAACATGTTTTTCTAAAACAATATTAAATTGGAAACATAAAAAAATCAAAAGTCTAACTAAATGGGAAATTTACTTTGTTTTTAGAGGACTTTAAAGAGGAAATTTTAACAATATAAACTTGTTTTTTGGAATCAAAAAAAATGCAATCAAGTAGTCAAGAAATAATAAGTTGCTAATTACTGAACCAGAGCTTGTTTTATATCTCCCAGCAAATCTTCAACACTTTCCAATCCTACCGAGAAGCGGATTGTTTTATCCGATATATTCATTTCTTTCCGGAGTTCGGGACTGAAACTTCCATAAATAGTGCTTGCCGGATGTATGGCTAAGGTTTTGTTGTCGAATAGGTTTGTAGCTCTTCTTATGACTTTCAGCTTATTCATATAACTAAAACAAGCAGCGCGCGAAGTCAAGTTAATGCTAAACATGGCACCCGGTTTTTCACCAAACTGTTCCTTACTTAGTTCGTAATATTTATTAGAAGTCAAACCTGTGTAATTTACGGATTCGATTTCAGTGAGGGCTTCGAGCTTTTGTGCCAAGATGAGACAAGATTCTGTGGCACGTTCGTAACGTAAAGTAAGTGTTTCCAGTCCCAATGTTTGCATGTAAGCAACTTGTGGAGTCATGTAGGCACCCAGATTACGATGTATTTCTTTACGGAGTTTGGTAGTAAATGCCGCTTTGCCACATTCTTTTGCCAGATTGTGCAACTTCGGTAACGATATCCAGTCGAAGTTACCGTAATCAAGAATTACTCCACCAATGCTGGTTGCACCGCCTGAAATATATTTGGTGCTCGATACTATTTCAATATCAATTCCAAAACTGCTTGCACGGAATGCACAAAACGGAATAATCGTCGTGTCGGCAACCAATGGAACACCCATTTGATGAGCGATAGAAGAAATAGTTTTTAAATCAACTACTTCCAACTGCGGATTGCTTATGATTTCCAGAAAAACAGCGCAGGTGTTCGCATCAATGTGTGATTCGACTTCATCGGGATTGGTGAGATCACAAAAGCGAGTTTCCACACCAAAAGCAGCCATTGTTGAAGCAAAGAATGAATAGGTATTACTAAATAAATGTTTGGAAGTGACAATATTACTACCGCTTTGTGCCATGGTAATAATCGTATTCGATATCGCGGCCATTCCGGAGTTCAAAGCCGTTACACTGAAAGCTCCCGTAATATTTTTTACGCGATCTTCAAAATACTGAACGGTTGGATTTGTTACGCGCGAATAGGTAAAATCGGATGTTTTCCCGGTAAATGCGGCTTCCATTGCCTCTGCAGATTCAAATTCGTAAGCTGCCGAGTTGTAAACGGGCATACTCAATGCACCATAAGCATCGGATTTTGGGAAAGGCGTGTTCAATAAATCTGTATCAAAATCTCTGTCATTCATTCTGTTTAGCTTCAATAAACAAGATTCGTTTTATTAATTTTCGACTACCTAAGCTTCGCTCCAAGTTTTGATTCGTAATTTCCCTGAAGTTTTTTCATAATGCCATCAATCTGTACATCGGTCAGCGTTTTGGTTTCATCCTGCAACAGGAAGCTCACAGCATATGATTTTTTACCTGCTTCCAGATTTTTACCTTCGTAAACATCAAAAAGATTTACTTTTTTCAATAACTTTCGTTCTGTTTCGAAGGCTATTTTTTCAATTTCGGCAAAAGTTACATTTTTGTCAATCAACAAAGCCAAATCGCGTTTAACTTCAGGAAATTTAGGTAATTCGGCATACTGAACGTTATGTTCACCCACTTCAGCCAAAATATTATTCCAATTCAAATCGGCAAAATATACTTCCTGATCAATATCGGTTACTTTTCGGATTTTAGGGTGAACAATGCCATAAACAGCCAATTTACGTCCTGCTGAACTATAAACTGTAAGTGCTTCGATTAATAAATCATCAGAAAATTCACCTGATATCAGGTTGTGAAGATCTATGCCAAGTCGACGGAAGATATTTTCAACATAAGCCTTCAACTCATAAACTGTTGATTTTGTGTCATTTGCTGCCCATGATTGTGCATGTTTATTTCCAGTTAGCCATATTCCCAAATGATAATCTTCTGAATAGGCGGCTAATGTTTCTCCATCCTTTTTATTTTCAGCATTATAATAATAGCAATTTCCAAATTCATAGAATTTCAGATCAGCGTTTTTGCGGTTTACATTGCGGTTGATGTTTTCCAATCCACCGAAAAGTAAAGTCTGGCGCATAACATTCAAATCGGAACTCAGGGCATTAATAATTTTTACAGAATGAGCTGCCGGATAAGATGTCAGGTTGGCGTAAAAACCACCTTTGGTTAGTGAATTATTCAGAATTTCGTTGAATCCTTGTGCTGTAAGTTGTTCTGAAATCAGATTTTGAAGTTTATAACTGTCCGGTTTTGAACTGTAGCTCAAAGTAGATTTCAGCGTTTCGCCAATTTCCACATTATTATAACCATAAATGCGCAGAATATCTTCAATCACATCCACATCCCGCTGAACATCCACACGGTAGGCTGGAACATGAAGTAAATAACCTTTTTCATTCTGACTGACAATTTTCATTTCAAGAGCTGCCAGTATGGTTTCAATATTTTCTTTTCCAATTTCTTTTCCAATCAAGGTATTGATTTTACGTAATGAAACGGAAACTTCGAAGGGTTTGACTTCTTCAGGATAAACATCCACAATTTCGCTTGAAATTTGGCCACCGGCTACTTCCTGAATAAGTAAAGCACACCGTTTTAAAACATAAATAGTATTGGTTGGGTCGCAACCACGTTCGAAGCGAAACGATGCATCCGTATTCAAACCGTAACGACGTGCAGTTTTGCGAATCGAAACCGGATTAAAGTAAGCACTTTCCAAAAAAACGTTTTGTGTGGTTTCGGTCACGCCTGAATCCTTACCACCGAATACGCCACCAATACACATAGGCTCTTCTGCATTGCAAATCATCAGGTCGGCACTATTCAGTTTTCGTTCTACACCATCCAAAGTTGTAAACGGAGTTCCGTCAGCCAGTGTTTTCACACAAACTTTACCGCCTTTAATTTTATCAGCATCAAATGCATGAAGTGGTTGTCCCAGTTCGAGCAAAACGTAATTGGTTATATCAACAATATTGTTAATAGGTCGGAGTCCGACAATTAGTAAAGCGTTTTTCAACCAATCAGGCGATTCAGTCACTTTTACTCCCGAAATAGTTACTGCCGAATAACGCGGACAAGCTTCTGTATTTTCAACTTTTACAGGAATGGTAAGATTTGTATTTTGAACGGAAAACTTTTCCACCGAGGGTTTCGTGAGTTTCACCGATTTATCTTTTAAAGCGAAAAATGCTGCCAAATCGCGAGCCACACCATAATGAGAAGCAGCATCAATCCGATTCGGAGTGATATCTACTTCCAATAAAGTGTCATTTTTAATGCCGTAATAATCTTTGGCCAATGTTCCTACAACTGCTTCGGCAGGTAAAACGATGATTCCTTCGTGGCTTGTTCCGATTCCGATTTCATCTTCGGCACAAATCATTCCCATGGATTCGACACCACGGATTTTAGATCGTTTTATAGTAAAATTTTCGTCACCTGAATACAATTTTGTTCCAACCGTTGCCACCACCACTTTTTGTCCGGCAGCTACATTCGGTGCGCCACAAACTATTTGAAGTGATTCTTCACTACCCACATTTACTGTGGTTACATGCAAATGGTCGGAATTTTCATGATTGATACAAGTCAGCACTTCGCCGATTACCAATCCTTCGAGTCCGCCTTTAATGGTTTGAACTCCTTCCACGCTGCCCACCTCCAGACCAATAGAAGTTAGTGCTTTTGATAATTCATCAGGAGTTACATCAATATTAATGTATTGTTTTAGCCAGTTATACGATATATTCATAACAATTTAGTTGTATTTTTTTTTGAAGTCACAAAGATACGATTATTTTCAGAGTTACCGAAAAGGAAATTAATGAGCCAGTTGGATGCATCCGTAAAATAAAAAAAAGAGTATTTTGATGTACAATCATCAGGAGCAAACATGTTGACTGTTTAAAAATTTTGCTCATTTTTGAATGATATGTGTAATTAATCCTTATTTTTGCGTGTTCAAAAATTATTAAAATCAAAAAAAATATGATACAGGAAAACTTTATCCGATTATTTGAAGATTCGTTTCGGAACAATTGGGAACTCCCAGCGTATAGTAATTATGGCGAAGAACTTACGATAACTTATGCCGATGTAGCCAAACGAGTTGCTCGAATTCATATTTTATTTGAACAATGCAAACTGAAACAGAATGATAAAGTAGCTTTGATTGGCCGGAATAATGCCAATTGGGCAATAACTTATCTGGCAACTGTTACTTACGGGGGGATTGTTGTTCCGATTTTGCAGGATTTTAATCCGAATGATGTTCATCATATTACCAATCACTCCGAATCAGTTTTGTTGTTTGCCGGAGATAATATTTGGGAGAATCTGGAAGAAGAAAAACTGACCACTGTCAAAGCAGTTTTCTCACTAACTAATTTTAACTGTATTACCTTATTAAACAAAGAGCCAAAACCCGAAACTGGAGAGGTTCATGAACAATTGGTAGTGAAATATCTTCAGCCGGACTATATAAACAGCCTTTTTCATGCAAAATATCCTCAGGGATTTTTTCGCGATCATGTTCGTTATCTCGATAAACCAAATTCTGAAATTGTATCTATTAATTATACGTCTGGAACTACCGGTTTTAGCAAAGGTGTTCTGACAAGCGGAAATGCATTGGCCGGAAATATCACATTCGGTTTACGAACCGGCTTGGTTGCACCACAATACCGTATTATTTCGTTTTTGCCGCTGGCACATGCCTATGGTTGTGCGTTTGAATTCCTTACCTCTACTTGCGCCGGTTGTCATATTCATTTTATTGGTAAAATTCCGTCGCCGAAAATTTTGTTGACCGCTTTTGCTGAAATAAAACCAAATGTAGTATTTCTTGTTCCGTTAATTGTAGAAAAAATCTATAAAAAGCAAATTCAACCCTTACTTGCCAAACCATCCATGCGTTGGGTGTTGAGCATTCCTTTCCTCGATCAACCCATTTTGGCTCAGATTCGTAAAAAGCTGATTGATGCTTTTGGTGGAGAATTTTCTCAGATTGTGGTTGGTGGAGCTCCTCTGAATGCTGAAGTGGAAGAATTTTTCGCTAAAATAAAATTTCCATATACAGTTGGTTATGGAATGACTGAGTGCGCCCCGCTGATTAGCTTTTCCGATTATAAGAGTTTTGTACCCAAATCTGCCGGAAAATTACTGGATAATATGGAAGCTAAACTTTTACAAACCGATTCTGAAACAGGTGTTGGCGAAATTTGTGTCCGTGGTGAAAACTTAATGACTGGTTATTTTAAAAACCCGGAGGCAACAGCACAAATATTAGATAATGAAGGTTGGTTGCATACCGGTGATTTGGGAACTATTGATGAAGATGGAAATGTATTTATCCGTGGACGCAATAAAACCATGATTCTGAGTGGCAGTGGACAAAATATTTATCCTGAAGAAATAGAAGCACGGCTGAATAATATGCCCTATGTAATGGAAAGTCTGGTGATTGACAACAATGGAAAACTTATTGCACTGGTTTGTCCCGATTACGAAGCTGTTGATGCAGAACATTTAAATCAGTCGCAACTTGAAGCAGTTATGGAAGAAAACCGCAAAATTCTGAATTCTTCAGGTGCATCATACGAGATTGTTTCCAAGATTCAGCTTTATCCACACGAATTTGATAAAACGCCTAAAAAGAGCATAAAACGCTATTTGTATGCAGCTAATAAATAGAAATTTAGCGTTAAGAATGTTAAATAGTTACAATA
>JBBRTR010000106.1:0-10151 GCA_038244215.1 Bacteroidales bacterium | reverse complement strand
TGATTGGCGGCTTCGCCGCCAATCAACCCCCTCAAAAAAATACAAGTAACTGATTGTCATTTCGAACGAAGTTAGAAATCTGACTTTTGAAAAACAAAAAATTGTTTACTGGACAATAGTGAAATTAATTTTATTAAAATGTATTATTTTGATGAAAAAAAGTCCCGTAACTACTTACGAGACTTTCATATATCTATTTTAATGTTTTTTATTCTTCGTCAATAACATCGATATTCGAATCAATTTCAAAAACCGATAATTGACGTCTAAATATCTCATCCAGCGAAATCTGGAATGTTTCGGTGTGGGCAATACCTGGAATTAAAGTAAGGTGTTCCAGAATAATTTGTAATAAATGACGGTTATCTTTAGCATAAATCTTTACAAACATCGAATATTTTCCAGTAGCGTAATGGCATTCTACCACTTCAGGAACTTTTTTCAGTTCTTCAACTACATTCTTAAACATTTTGATATCACTAAGTGTAATACCAATATACGCACAGGTTTGAAAACCAACTTTATACGTATCGATAACAAATTCAGAACCTTTAATAATTCCGGTGTTACGAAGTTTTTGAATGCGCTGATGGATTGCTGCGCCTGAAACATTACATTCACGTGCTACTTCCAGAAAAGGAATGCGAGCATCCTGCGAAATCAATTGTAAAATTTTCTTGTCTAATCTGTCAATTTGATGTTGTGCCATACTGAGTAATTTTTCCTAAATAATATTCGAAAGGTTTTAATTGATGAAAATTTACTGCAAATGTATTTAATATTTTTGTAATACGGTCAATTTTATGAATAAATTGATAGTTATTGAGCAATTATATTCATTTTATCTATATTTTCCTTCGTTGCAGTCTTTCAAAACACTCAGGTAACTCTGGTATCTGGAAATGCTGATAAAATGATTATCAACAGCTTCCAGAACTGCACAACCGGGTTCATGTACGTGAGTGCAATTCGTAAAGCGACATTTTGACGAGATTTTAAATATTTCTTTAAAATAATGACCGATTTCGGCTTCTTCCATATCAATGGTTCCGAATCCTTTTATTCCCGGTGTATCAATAATGTGACCTCCCGAAATTAACTCAAACATTTCGGAAAAGGTAGTGGTGTGCATTCCTTTATTGTGGTAGGAAGAGATTTCACCAGTCTTGGCCATAGATTCAGGTGCTATTGCATTGATTAAAGTTGATTTCCCGACACCTGAATTTCCGGAGAATAAAGTGGTTTTTCCACTTAAGAAAGTCATTAATTCATCAATGTTTTGCGAAAGAGTTGCCGACACTTTAAAAACAGGATAATCAAGACTTGAATATAAGTTTTCCAGTGCGGCAAGATATTCCATTTCACTTTGAGAATAACAGTAGATTTTATTGAAAACAAGACAGGCCGGAACGCGATATGCTTCGGCAGTAGCCAAAAAACGGTCGATAAATACAAGTGATGTCTCAGGATAATTAATGGTTACTATCAACGCCACCAAATCTATATTTGCTGCAAGAATCTGCGAGTGTTTTGAAAGATTGGACGAACGCCGAACAATATAATTGCGACGATCAGAAATGGCATGAATCATCGCGGTTCCATCTTCATTTTTCTCAAAATCAACATGATCGCCTACAGCAATGGGATTGGTGCTGCGAATATCCTGCATGCGAAAATGTCCTTTTATTCTGCATTCAAATAATTCGCCGCGATCGGTTTTCACCTGATACCAACTTCCTGTGTTTTTAACGACTAATCCGGTCATAAATAAGTTTGTAAAGTTTGAAAGTTCATAAAGTTTGAAAGGTTTGATAGTTTGAAAGTTTGAAATGTTTGATAGTTTGATAGTTTGAAATGTTTGAAAGTTTGAAATGTTTGAAATGTTTGATAGTTTGATAGTTTGATAGTTTGAAAAGTTATACAGAACTCGACTTTATGAACTTTAAAAACTCTAAGAGAACTCGACTTTATGAACTTTAAAAACTTTATGAACTTTAAATACTTTATGAACTTTAAAAACTTTATAACTTTATGAACTAAAAAGCCTCAGTTGCTGTAATATAAAACTGTAAATTATCACCGTAATTGTTTTTGGCTAAATCGACTCGCAAATGTACCCGTGCATCATTCAATCTATATCGGAAACCTGCTCCGTAAGCTACTTTCAGTTTATCAATTTTATAATCCGAACTATTCATTACATCGCCAACCGAGCAAAAAACCGCAGCTTTCAACCGTTTATAAACGGGCAATCGGTATTCAGTTTGAGCCATAAACATCACATTTTCACGATACATTCCTTGTCTGAATCCACGCAACATATCACGTCCACCAACTGTTGGCATTAATTCGAACGGGATTCCATTTTTTCCAAAGATACCATCGGTATAAATCTGCCAAGCCAACACATGTGTTTGAAAAAGCGGAATATAGTGTCGTAAATCCAACAAAATTTCCTGCGTTGAATAGGTACTCCCCCACCCTGCTTTCGAAAAAGTAAGAGAAGTTTTTGCAAAGATACCTTTTTGCGGGTAAAATTGATTATCACGACTATCAAAAGCAGCTACCAACCCAATATTTAACTGTGAATACGGATTCCAGCCATCACTTCCGAATTGTTGGAAAATCTGTGTTTTGTTAGTTTCAAAGGTTGAATCGGTCAATAATCGTTCAAAACGTGAAGAAAGCGAAACACCTAGCAGAACATTTTTTGATATAATATACTGAGGTTGAATAAGCAACGATATATTCTGAGATGTGAAAGCTTGTTTTATATCAGTCGGTTTATTACTTACACCAAAATAATAATCGGGATAATTCCGCAAACTTAAATTGGAATAAACGTACCATTTATTTGAATTTAAAAAGATCTTTGGGGTCACATTAAATGTAAACTGATTCAAAAAAGTATAAACAACACTTCCCGAAATGGAACTTATACGGCTGATATCTTTACTTTTAAAATAATATCCGTATGCAATTCCCGGAGCAACGCTGGTTTCTTGTTGATAGGTTGCATGAGGGATTATGAACAAACTCCTGCGTGAAACAATTGAATCCGATTTTTCATCTTCGGCAAAACTGCAAAATGAAATCATCAGAAAAAACCCGATATAAAATTGTTTTAACTTCATGGAAATTTAATAAAACAGCCATCTCAACAAGATGAGATGACTGTATCAGTTTTCATTATCAATTATCAATCAATGTTGTAGTTAAGCATATATTTAAATTACGACCTCGCCCTAAAAAATCTATACAATCGGTGGTAATTTAGCTCCCTCTCCTCGGGAGAGGGTTGAGGAGAGGTCTTAACTGAATCAGTTTTCATTATCAATTATCAACTATTTTACACTGTCATGATTTCTTTTTCTTTGGCAGCATACATTTCGTCAATTTTTTTAATGTATTTGTCATGAATTTTTTGAACACTACCTTCAGCATCTTTTTCTACATCTTCCGGCAGTCCTTCTTTTAGCAATTTCTTCAAATGTTCAATGGCATCGCGACGAGCATTCCGAATCGAAATTTTCGCATCTTCACATTCTGCTTTCGATTGTTTTGCCAATTGACGACGACGATCTTCGGTGAGCGGTGGAATTCCCAAACGGATGGTTTCACCGTTATTCATTGGTGTTATGCCAACATCCGAATTCAAAATTGCCTTTTCAATAATTGCTATCAACGCTTTTTCAAAAGGCTGAATACTAATTGTTTTTGCATCGGGGGTCGTGATGGTGGCCACATTCGAAACCGGAACGTGCGAACCATAATATTCAATTTTTACTCCATCCAAGATGCGAATGTTTGCTTTACCTGCACGGATATGAGCTAATGCTTCATCCAGAAACAATACAGCTGCTTCCATGTTATCTTCGGCATTTGAGAGATAGGGTTTTATGTCCTGTATCATATATTTTCAGTTTTAAAAAAAATTATTTTTACTTAATTGTTAGGTGTCCTTTATTTTCCCCCTTTATGGGGTTAGGGGGTTACCAGCGTTCCGATTTTTTCACCCAACATCACTTTTTTCAGGTTACCCACCGTGTCCATATCAAATACATAAATCGGCATATTGTTTTCCTTACACATAGTGGTAGCGGTTAAATCCATCACCTTCAGATTCCGTTTATAAATCTCATCGTAGGTAATTTCATCAAATTTAGTAGCCGATTTATCCTTTTCAGGATCGGCCGTATAAATTCCATCAACGCGTGTTCCTTTCAGCATCACATCGGCTTCAATTTCGATAGCTCGCAATGAAGATGCCGTATCGGTAGTAAAAAAAGGATTGCTTGTACCGGCCGAAATAATGATCACTTCTCCCCTTTCCAATCCTTCAATAGCCTTTTGTTTGCTGTAAAATTCGCCAATCGGTTCCATGCGAATAGCTGTCAGAACACGTGATTTTATTCCGGAGGCCTGCAATGCCGAATTCAAAGCCAGACTATTAATTACGGTTGCCAACATTCCCATTTGGTCGCCCTGAACTCTATCAAAACCTTTGGAAGTGCCACTTAAACCACGGAAAATATTTCCGCCACCAATGACAATACCAACCTGAACGCCCATGCCAACAATTTCAGCAATCTGAGACGCATATTCGCCCAGACGAACTTCGTCGATGCCATATTGCTTTCCGCCCATAAGCGATTCGCCACTCAGTTTCAATAAAATCCGTTTAAAAGCTGCCATGGTAAGTAATTAATATTTAAAGATTTTACGATTCTCAAATACTGTTATTTCATTTTTATTTAGCAAAAGTAAATAATTTGTGTCAAATGTGCAAATAATTAAAAATTTTGATACCGTAATTTATAATATTTAAGTAAGTAAGTGGAAGTAATAAATATCTTATTTTTTCAACCACAGAGTGTCACTTAGTAACATAGAACCACATAGTTTTTTCTCGAAGACATAGTACACTTAACTATGTGTCGTTATGTTTACTTATAATTATTTCTATGAGTTACCATGTATCTATGTTTTATTCCCGATGCTCGGGATGTTCCATGTGTGGTTGATTTGCATTATATACATACTACATTATATCTGTCACATTACTTAGTTCAATCTGATTAAATATTTATCAGAAAAAGAACTCTTTGAAAATTCATTGCAAAATAAGTATAAATATATATAAATATATAAACAAGATGAGAAATAAGATATAAATTTGACGAATAAAACTTAAGCTTTTGCTAATAAAAAAGCTATACCGATAATACCAACGAAAAATAACGAATATGGAAAAAGCATTGCATCAACCCGATGAACTTACGTTCGAGCAACTTCGTGAAGAAAATGAAGTGTTGAAGAAAAGTCTTGCTGAAGAGAGGGTTAAAAATGAACCTTCATCAAGCTATAATCGGATTAAATATGCAGATGATTTAAAACTTCTGCACGAGCTACAGGTATATCAAGTAGAAATGGAAATGCAGAATGAAGAACTGCGTTCATCGCTTTTCACTCAAGAAGAACTTGAAATTAAACACGAAGACCTTTTTGAATTTGCCCCTAACGGATATTTCACACTTGATTTGAAAGGGGTTATACTTAAGGTGAACCTTACCGGAGCTACCCTATCCGGTATTGAAAGAGGCTTGTTGGTCAATAATTTATTTCTGAATATAGTTGAATACGAATACAAGGAAATATATATACAGACCTTTCAAAACCTGCTTAAAACGAAAGAAAGACAGATTTGCGAAGTGAAGATATATCGTCCGAAGGGCCATAAATTATCTCTTAGATTAGCAATGACGATTACTAAAAATACTGATGTTGTTCAAATACTGATTGCTGCCACCGATATTACCTATGAAAAACAGAGAGAAGAGACTCAGGCGTTTTTGCTTGGTTACAGTTGGTCAAAAAGTGGTCATAATTTCTTTGAAGAACTAGCCGAATACCTCTATAAAACTCTTGGAGTGGATTATGTGTGTATTGACAAATTGATGGAGAACGGGGAGAAAGCTGAAACTGTAGCTATTTATTTTGATGGAAAATTTGAAGATAATGTAAGTTATACCCTTGCAGATACGCCTTGCGGAAAAGTATCAGGAAAACAGGTGTGCTGTTTCGCGAATAAAGTTCGAGACTTGTTTCCAAAAGATGAAGTTTTGCAGGAAATGGTGGCCGAAAGTTATGCCGGAATAACACTTTGGAGTTCGGAAAATAAACCAATCGGTTTGATTGCCGTTATTGGACGGATGCCTTTGGTGGATATCAGCTTTACTGAACAGGTATTGAAGCAGATTTCTATTCGCGCTGCCAGTGAACTGGAACACCGGCAGGCCGAAGAAGCGCTTAGGGAGAGTGAGGAGCGCTTTTCAAAGGCCTTCAATTCCAGCCCGATGGGATTTAATATTTTTCATCTTTCCGATGGAAAATCAGTAATTTCAAATGAGGCTTATCTTTCAATGATTGGATATTCAAAAGAAGAAGTAATCGGACATTCAACTCTCGATTTGAATTTATTAATAAACCCGGAAGATGGAGAAAAATGGATGACGAGACTTCGTGGCGGTTCAACTATTGAAAATTTAGAAATAATTATCCGAAAGAAATCAGGAGAAATGGTTAATTTACTAATGTCATTAGCCCTGATTGATATCAAGGGAGAAACTTTGGGACTGATTCAGGTTGTTGATATTACTAAACGAAAGAAAGCAGAAAAAAAACTGGCTGAGAGCGAAGAACTTTTCAGAACATTGGCAGAAAATATCCCACAACTGTGTTGGATGTCAGATGCCAATGGTTTTATTTTCTGGTACAATCAGCGTTGGTATGATTACACGGGAACAACTCCCAAACAGATGGAAGGATGGGGATGGAAAAGTGTTCAACACCCTGATTATATTGACAATGTAACTGAGAAATGGACTCACGCGTTGAAAATTCAGGAACCCTGGGAAGATACATTCCCACTTCGTTGCAATGATGGTGAATACGGATGGTTCCTTTCCCGTGCATTTCCTATCCACGATGAAAATGGAAAAATAATACGCTGGTTTGGTACAAATACAAACATCACCGAACTAAAAAAAGCAGAAGAAAAACTTACTGAAAGCGAAGAACTTTTCAGGGCATTGGCCGAAAATATTCCCCAGTTGTGCTGGATGTCTAATGCTGACGGTTGGGTTTTTTGGTATAATCAGCGGTGGTATGATTACACCGGAACCACACTTAAACAGATGGATGGCTGGGGATGGCAATCGGTACTTGATCCGAAAATATTACCGACTGTACTTGAAGCCTGGAATGAATCTATTACAAATGGAAAACCATTCGATATGGAATTTCCATTACTTGGGAAGGACGGTGAATTTCGCTCATTTCTTACTAAAACCTCGCCAATTTATGATCCCAATGGAGTAGTTATTCAATGGTTTGGTACAAATACCGACATTACAGAACTTAAAAAAGCGGAAGATTTGCTTCGTGCGAGCGAAGAGCGCTATAGATCAATATTTATGGAAAGTCTTTCCGTAATGTTGATTTTAAATCCTGATACGGGAAGAATCACTAATGCCAATCAAGCCGCGGGTGATTATTATGGATTCTCAATTGAAGAATTATGTTCAAAAAAAATCTTCGACATTAACACACTTCCAAAACAAGAAGTTATTTCTATTCTACAAAAATCAAAAAATGAGGGAACTAACCATTTATTTCTAAAACATCGACTATCAAATGGAGATGTCAGGGATGTTGAAGTGTACACAAACCCAATAGAATGGAATGGAAAGATCGTTCTATTCGTCATTATACATGACATTACGGAAAGCAGAAAACTGGAAGAAAAGTTACGTGAGAGTGTATACTTTTTCAGGGAATCTCAACGAGCAGGATTTATTGGCTCATATAAGGCCGATTTTCTAACTAACAGTTGGGAATCATCTGAAGTGATGGATCAGATTCTTGGGATAGACCAGAATTATTATAAAGATTTAAAAAGTTTTCTGGATATGATCTATCCAGAAGATACAATGACTATGAGTGAGCTCATGACTGATGTAGCTCTTTCTAAAGGTATTGAATTCAATCACGAGTTCAGAATTATCCGAAAAAATGATGGCGAAACAAGATGGGTTCATGGCCTTGGAAAAATAAGGTATGATGAAAATCAGAAAGCAATCTCATTGGTTGGTACCATTCAGGATATTACCAAACGTAAACAACATGAAGAATCGATAACCGAGAGCGAACAACGGTTGAAATTTCATTTTGAAAATTCGCCATTGGCTGTTGTTGAATGGGATTCGGATTTTATGATAACTCAATGGTCAAATGAAGCAGAGCATATTTTTGGCTATACAAAAGAAGAAACCATTGGAAAGCGAATTGATACTTTAAAGCTTATTTTCGAAGAAGATATTCCGATTGTAAATCAAACAATGGAGCGATTGACCATTGGCATTGAACAAAAAGTTGTAAGTTCAAACCGAGATGTTACCAAGACGGGCGAAATAATTGAAACAGTATGGTATAATTCAGTTTTACTGGATAAGGCAGGAAAAATGATTTCCGTAATTTCATTGGTTCAAGATATTACCTTACAAAAGAAAGCAGAGGAAGCACTCTTTAAACTGAATGAAGAATTGGAGACTCGCGTCACTGAAAGGACTGCTGAATTACAAAAATCAACTGATACGATTAGATTAGCAGAAGAAAAATACCGGACAGTGGCCAATTTTGCATCAAATTGGGAATTCTGGATGGATCCGAAAGATGTTATGTTGTATTGTTCACCTTCGTGTAAGCGTGTTACGGGCTATTCAGCTTCAGAATTCGAACAGAATTCTAAATTGATATACGATATCATTCATCCGGAAGATATTGAATTCTATAGGGTTCATTTGAATGAAGAATCGAATTCACATCATTGTAACCATGAAATTCAATTCAGAATAATTCGGAAAGATGGAACGGTGAGGTGGATCGGACATTTTTGTCAACCAATTTATGACGAGAATCATGTTTTCAAAGGCACCAGAGGAAGTAATAAAGATATTACTCTGAGGAAAAAGACAGAAGAACTTTTACGTGATAGCAATAAAAAATATAATTTATTGTCCGAAAACATAAGTGATGGCATTTTTATTTGCAGGGATAGCCGTTTTGAATATGTCAACAAAGCGGTTTGTGATATTTTTGGTTATAGTAATCAAGAATTGGAAGGTTTTGAACTAAACAAGTTGGTTACATCTGATTACGGTGCTGAATTTAATCTCTTATTGAATTATCATTCAGATTCAAACCAAACCCGAAGTATTGAAGTAGAATGTAACCGAAATGATTCAACCAAAATATTTGTAGAAATCCTTTTCAAATATGTGACTAATGACGATGTTATTTATGGTGTTATTCAGGATATTACTGAACGTAAAAGACTTCAGAGAAATATACTGAAAGCAATTATTGAAACTGAGGAAAAGGAACGATCGTATTTTTCGAAAGAACTTCATGATGGTTTGGGACCGTTGCTATCAACCATAAAACTGTATCTTCAGTGGTCACAAAGACCCAATAATAGTAAATCGATAGATGAAATTATTAATAAGGCGGAAGATATTATAGAAGAAGCACTGACGACTGTTAAAGAAATATCGAACAAATTAAGCCCGCATTTGCTGACAAATTATGGTTTAAGCCCTGCGATTAAGAGCTTTGTCAATAAACTGCAATCAACATCGACCACAAATATAGAATATGTTAGTAATTTTGATGGCCGACTTGATTTTGAATCAGAAGCATCTTTATATCGTGTAATAATAGAATGTATTAATAATTCATTGAAACATGCTTCGGCAAGTCATATTTCAATTAATCTAAACGAAAACGACGGAGTTCTGAACTTGACTTATACCGATAATGGGATAGGATTTGATGTGCCTGAAACTATTTCAAATCAAAAAGGACTGGGGTTATTTAATCTCCAGAATAGAATTAAGAGTATAGGAGGCAAATTTACAATGGATAGTAAACCCGGCGAGGGAGTAAAATATCAATTCATGATTAATGTATAAATAATGAGACATATATAATAGAATTTAAAATGAAATATCTAATTTTGCAAACAGTCTTTGTTTTGAAAATAAGGGGATTTCTCACATCATACCAATGACAGAATTTATAGGAACACTGAT
>JBBRTR010000105.1:0-10239 GCA_038244215.1 Bacteroidales bacterium | reverse complement strand
TGTAGTATTTAACAAAGTAGTATCGTTTCCTATATAATTATACCTCTTTGTGTTACCACCACCCTGAAATGACATAGCCCGATAACCAATATTCATGTATGCATCGATTTTACTGCTACTGTAATTAATACTTGCTCCGAGACTTGTTCCAAGTTTTGAACCATCAGGATACATTAATCCGGCAGACAAACTTCCATAATAACCGGCTTTGTGTTGTTCTTTCATTACAATATTGATGATTCCTGCCGAACCTTCAGGATTGTATTTGGCGGAAGGATTGGTCATAATTTCAATGGATTGAATGTTTTCAGCCGGCATTTGCTGCAAAACCTGAGCGCGGTTATCAGCAGTCAATCCTGAAGCTTTACCATTGATCCAAACTTCAACATTTCCGTCCTTGCGCAATGAAACATTACCCTGATTATCAACTGTAACTGAAGGAATATTTTTTAAAACATCGGAAGCTGAACCACCTGATGCTGCTATATTTTGATCAACACTGAAAACTTTCTTATCAATTTCAAAACGCATTTGTGAACCTTGTCCAACCACTTCAACCTCTTTCAGGCTTTCAGCATTCTGTGAAAGTTTGATTACACCAATATTCATTGTTTTCCCGCTGACATCAATTGGTTGGTTCACTGTGTTGTAACCTACAAAACTTAACCTGAGGGTATACTTCCCTTTCTCTACAGGCGGAAGATAGAAAACTCCATCTTTATCCGAAGTTACACCCGTAACCGGGGTTTCGGAACCTTGTTTAAATAATGCCACATTTACGAATTCGATTGGAGTATCATTGCCCGAATCTAAAATCGTTCCCTTTATTGCCATTTCCGAAAGAGCCGGTAAGGCAATTAATACTAAAATAATAAACGAAAGAATCTTTTTCATACTTAAAAAAATAATTATACCTATTTGTCAATATAAATCTTAAAATTTCAATACCTTATAGACAGCCAAAAGCACTAAAAGTTTAAATTTAGAACTATCTAAATTTATTAAAAAATCAAAAGACGCTGAATCAACGTCTTTTTGATTTATTTTAAAAATTCGGGAGAAGATACTTGTCGCGTGATTCCAAAATTTTATCAACCCGATTTACTTCGAGGAAAGTAGTTCCGAAACCTTCACCGAAACTTCCGCTCAGATAACTTACATAATCTTCAGGTTGAATCAGTCCTTTTTTTATAAGTTGTTGTAATCCAGTTATAAAATACTGTTGCGTATTTCCTTTTTCTTTTTGGAACATGGGAAAAACGCCATACGAAAGTGCCAGTTCACGGGTAGAACGTTCATGATAACAAATGGCCAGAATCGGGTTTGTGCCCCGGTAAGCGGCCAAATGACGAGCCGTTTTTCCGCTGTAGGTATCAGTAATAATAGCTTTTGTCCCAATTTGTGTGCTTGCCTTAACTGCAGCATTGGCCAAGAATGACGTGATGTCAATTGTGCTGATTTCAATAGGAATATCGTTTTCCGAAAGTTTTGTTTTTTCGGCTTCTTCGGCAACTTTTGCCATCGTGCGAACTGCTTCTACAGGATATTTTCCATAAGCGGTTTCTCCGCTGAGCATCAAAGCATCAGTACGATAATAAATGGCATTAGCAATATCGGTAATTTCGGCACGTGTAGGACGTGGATTTTTTATCATCGTGTGAAGCATTTGAGTGGCTACAATAACCGGTCTTTTAGCCATAACACATTTCCGAATCAAACGACGTTGAATTCCGGGGATTTTTTCCTGAGCAACTTCAATTCCCAAATCACCACGTGCAATCATTACGCCGTAAGTGTATTCCAAAATTTCATCAATATTATCAACTCCTTCCTGATTTTCAATTTTTGAAATGATTTTTATCGGACTGTTGTGTTCATCTAATATTTTCTGAATATCCAGAATATCGTGTTTATTCCTGACAAAAGAGTGTGCAATAAAATCCAAATCGTTTTCTATGGCAAACAAAATGTTGGTTCTGTCTTTTTCGGTGAGGGATGGAAGATTAATTCGCACTCCTGGAACGTTTACACTCTTCCTGCTTCCGAGAACTCCATCGTTCAGAACTTTGCAATACAAATAATTTTCATCTTTCGACTCTACTTTCAGGTCAATTTCACCGTCATCAAACAAAATATCATCATTCACATTCAAATCTCGGACAAAAAATGGATAACTGACTGAAATACAATCTGCTGTTGAAATTTGATCCGGATTTCCAGTCACTTTTATCACATCGCCCGTGTGAAGTTCGATTCCTTCATTTTCTACAATGGTAGTTCTGATTTCCGGACCTTTGGTATCCATAAGCAAGGCAATATGATTACTCACTGCACGAACATTGTTGATGATTTTCAGAAATCCATCTCGTTGAAGATGAGCTGAATTCATGCGAACGACATTCATTCCTTCGTCATACAATTGTTGGATAAAATCAATTTCGCAACATTTATCACTGATAGTTGCTACAATTTTAGTTGATTTTGACATATAAAGTTGTTTAATATTAATTCACTTCAGAATAACGTTCTGAAGTAAGGAAGGTTTATGAAAGTGTGTGATTTTTAAAGTATTGATCGGTTAAAAATGCAATACTGCATCGATTGCCAACCGGTAAGAATCCATTCCGAATCCGACTATACACCCTTTGCAGGCTTCCGAAAGAAAAGAGTGATGACGGAAAGATTCACGTTTAAATACATTGGAAATATGCACTTCAATTACCGGAACTGAAATGGATCGGATTGCATCGGCTATTGCAACTGAAGTGTGTGTATATGCTCCTGCATTCAGAACAATTCCATCATAACTGAAACCTGTTTCATGGATTTTGTCAATGAGAGCTCCTTCGGTATTCGACTGAAAATACTCAAGTTCAGCTTCAGGGAACTGTGATTTCAATTCCACTAAATATGCTTCAAACGATTGATTACCATATACCGTTGGCTCTCGTTTGCCCAACAAGTTCAGGTTCGGTCCGTTGATAATCTGAATGCGTTTCATAATATTTATTTTTTTGCTTTATATATATTTCGCAAGGTGATGTACAGTATATAAAATGAAGGAATTAAACAAATTCCATTGGCAAGAATCATGGGTAAATCAGGAATCAGCAACCCGTAAATGAACCAAAACAAAATGCCAAGCGTCAGAATTGAGTACATTAATGGTGAAATACTATGAGTTTCGTGGGTCTTTACAACTTTATAAGCTTGCGGAAACTGCGCAACAGCCGTGCAAAAACCGGCAATATAGCCAACGATTACAATATCAAAAGTCATAGTATTATTTTTGTGCAAAAGTAACAAAAAAAAATGAGGTACAGATAGTATGTGTTCAAACAAGTCAGAACCAAGAACCAAAAACCAAGATTTTAGACAAAAGAAAAAAGAGCAAAGACAAATCCAAGAACCAAGATGTTAGAAAAAAGAAAAAAGAAAACCACAAAAAAGTAATTGAAAACAATTTTCTTTTGAAATAAATAAAGATTTTATTCTTTTATAGAATTTTCATATTAGACTGATTATCTATCAATTGCAACAATCAGAGCACATCAATACAATTTATATTGTGCCAAAAAACACATCAATTTGAGAGTTTAGGTACTAAGTGACACTCCTGATGCTCGGGATGTTTCATATGTGTCTTAAAAATTAAGATATTTATTTGTCCTTCTACTTTGTGCCCGTTTAATCAACAAAAAGGTTTAGGCAAATGTTATTGTTTCTAAAATATAAATCATTGAATCAGATAATAAACTAATTTTGAAATTCCAAAATAACGAAAATGACAGACAAGAAAACTTTACTCCAAAGTTTAAAACCGGGCATTCCGAAGCGTTACCTGCTTTTTGTGGCAGCCATTGCATGGACATTTGCAGGAGGAATGCTCTTATTCAGAGGGTTTACCTTTATGAATTCGCAGACTTCTTGGTTGTGGGCAAAAATTTCAGTAAGTTTTATTGGCGGAATTGTTTTCTACTTTGTCCTGTTTTCAAAAATATCATTGAAACACATCCGACGAATTGTGAATCTCGAATACGAACGTCCCTGTGCTTTTTCGTTTTTCGATTGGAAAAGTTACGGTTTAATGGCAATCATGATCAGTTCCGGTGTTTTGTTACGAATGAGCGGTATAATCCCGGTGGCTTATCTTTCTGTTTTTTACATTGCCATGGGAACTCCGCTTTTCATTTCGGCCTTCCGATTTTATTATTTTGGTTTTAATTTTAAAAAGGTTAAAGTGTTTTTAAACAATTAATTATATAAACGCATACTTATATCGCAGTCAATGAAAAAAACTTTATTCTTTGTTTCAATATTAATTTCTATTTCACTTACTGCCCAGAATTTACCTCATTACAAACTGACCATTGCTCCGGCCAATTTGGATTCAATGAATGCACATCCTAAAGATGAAATATATTATCCGGCTGTTTTCCATGTTAACTCCTTAATCTATAATGTACAGGCCAGATTCAAAGGTTCAACCTCCCTGAATTATCCTAAAAAAAGTTGGGCTATAAAGTTTGAAAATGCCGATAATTATTTCGGTGTCACCCGCATAAATCTTCATGCCGATTTTAAAGATTATTCAAATATGCGGAATTTTCTTATTCTTCGCCTGTTCGATTTTTTGGGTTCGCCTGCTTCACAAATTCAACATGTGACTTGTGAAGTGAATGGTGAACCGTATGGCATTTATACCCAAACCGAGCAAATTGATATTGATTATCTTGCACGGAACGGACGACTTCCTGTGGCATTATATAAAGCCAATAATCATGGTGCGATGATGGCACCAACTGTCAGGGATGAATATTACAATTCTATCTGGCAAATAGAAGCCGGCGGAGATCCATCGTTTGATGAGCTCAGGATATTTTTCAATAAATGCCTTTACTGGTCCAAACCCGACTTTGATACTCACATTTCCGATTTAATAGATGTAGATAATTTCCTTAACTTTTTTGCAGTTCATTTCGTATTCGATGACATGGACAATTTTACGAAAAATATTTATCTGAATAAAAACAGTAACAACCAGAAATTTGAACTATTGCCGTGGGATAATGAAGGCTCTTTTGGAAATTCGGCGATTGGTGTTTTTGATTCAACAATTGTTCAGTATAATTTACGCGATGCTCACACTCCCGAATATCAGGTTGTGTTTCAAAGATTGTTAGAAAATCAGAATTACAGGACTATTTTCCACAATAAAATTGAGCGGATTTTAACCGATGGTTATTCTATGTTGGATACATTGATTGATAATACGTATCAAAAAATAAAACAAGATGTGTATGCCGATTCCAGGCGAGAAGCTTCAAACGAAGATTTTGACAACTCTATACCACGTTTAAAATGGTTTATGAGTGAACGGAAATTATTTCTACAAAACAATGCTTTGCCCGAGAAAAATGTGTTGACCAATTTTTATTGCTCCAACCCGATGCCCACTGCTGGAAATTCTGAGATGACCTTCCAAATAAAATCTCCCGTAGTGCAGGATGTAAATATGTTTTTTGCCGATTCGGTTGACTTAAATGTTTTTGGAGTGCCTTTTAAATTTAGCAGAATGCAATTATATGACGATGGGTTGCACAATGATTCGTTGGCAAATGATTTGATTTATGGTAATAGTATAAATGTCTCAAGTTTTGTTAGTCCGTTGATTCCTTTTGCCATAACCGGTGCTGAACAAAACTATCCACCAAACGGAATTTTCTACGTTGATTACTATGGTTCAAAATCATATGCCATCAACAAAGGAAACACGGATGCCGATTTGGCCGGACGTCTGAAAATAGGAAAAGTATTTAACTATAAAAATCAGAATGCTGTAGAGATAATCAATACTTCCTCCACCTTATCGGTCGATTTATCGTATTGTCATCTGCGTTCCGATTCCGTGGTAAACGATTTCATGTTTCGTGACCATGTGGTGATTGCTCCGAACGAAACAATCTTTGTTGTTCCTAGTGTAACTATTGGCAATCAGTTTTTCCCCGGTTATCGTTCGTTCGCCGATTTATATTATCCGCTTGCAGTCGGAGATTCGCTTCATTTGCTTTCACCGGTTCTGACTCCTGTTGTTTCTTCGAAAATAAACTCTGTTGAAACGCTTGGTTTTTCAGCTCCGGTTCTGGTTATAAATGAAATAAATTTTAAATCTTCCAATTCAAAACCGACAGGTGATTGGGTAGAAATTTACAATCCCGGAACTTCGGCAGTCGATATGTCCGGTTGGATATTCAGGGATGGTGACAACAAGCATACCTTTTTGTTTCCGACAGGATATTCGCTTCCGGTTGATGGATATGTGGTCGTAGCCGAAGATACACTTGCATTTCATGCAGCAGCACCCGAAGTTAGCAATGTGGTTGGAAGTACCGGTTTCGGTTTGTCCAGTACAGGAGAATTTGTGCGGTTATTTGATAATCTCGGACAATTGGTCGATTCGGTTAATTATCAGGTCGTTGCACCTTGGCCGACAGGAGCATCCGGAACAGGTGCAACACTTGAATTAAAAGATTTTGCACTGGATAATACAGATGGAAACAGCTGGTATGTCGATCCGTTGAAAACAGGTTCACCCGGAGCTAAAAATTTTGTGACTCCTGTAGAAGCAGGATTAAACAATATCCACTCCGGTACGATTTATCCGAATCCGGCACACAGAAATTTCTTTGTGGAAACAACGTCAATCAATACGAGAGTTGAATTGTATACTATTCAGGGTGAATTGATACTATCGCAAATGATATATTTTCCCGGAACTGACCAAATTGATATCAGACCTTTCCCAAAAGGAATTTATCTGATTCATCTATCGACCAATAAGAAAATGAAAATCAGGAAGCTTATCGTTCAATAATTCGGTTACAATCAAATAAATTTTAGATCGGATTTTTGATTTAGTTCCTAAGTCCGGAAAAAATATTAGTATGAAAACAACGAAGTTTATAATTTTGATACTGACAGTTCTGTCGGTTCAACTGCTTACAGCTAAGGAAAAACCGAAAAAAAATCCAGAAATAAAAGTTGCCACATACAATATCCGCCTTCAGACTCCTGCCGATTCGGCTGATCGTTCGTGGGTTAACCGTAAAACTCAGGTGGCAAAACTAATCAAAAAACACAATTTTGATATTTTTGGTGTTCAGGAAGTTGGTAATCCGCATCAGGAAGCCGATTTGAAATCCTTACTACCGACTTATATTTATTTTGGCAAAGGTCGTGATAATCAGGATGGAACAAAAGGTGAACAAATCGGGATTTTCTATAAAGAGAAACTCTTTACCATTCGCGATTACGGATATTTTTTCCTTTCTCCAACTCCTGAGTCGTTGAGTATCGGTTGGGATGCGGCTTTCCGAAGAATGTGTGTATGGACCAAGTTGGTTGATAAGCGAACGGATAAAACGTTTTATGTGTTTTGCTCTCATTTCGATCACATAGGGCAGAAAGCACGTGTCGAAAGTGCTAAACTGATTGTCTCAAAAATTCTGGAAATTGCCGGAGATTCGCCAGTTTTGTTTCTTGGTGATTTAAATACGTCTCCCGAATCTACTGAAATGTACAAGATACTTTCAAGTTCGCTGGAAGATTCGCGTGAAATTACGACAAAACCTCCGAAAGGTTCTGTTGGTACGTTTAACGGTTATAATGTTTCCGTTTCATCATTGCCTTTGAAGGCACGTATCGATTATATTTTTTGTAAAAAGTTCTCGGTACAGAGTTATCAGGTGTTGAGTGATAAATATTCTTCGAAAACTTTTCCTTCCGATCATTTTCCGGTAATGATTACTTGTAGGCTCAATACGAAACGGGAAAAATAATTATCTTTAAAACATATAAAAACATCAATAAAATTCTATGGATTCATTACAGTTCCCTCTTCAGCTTACGTTTAAGATTTCAACGTTGAGTAACGATTTTGTTGCACAGGATGCCAATGGTGCAACTGTCGCTTATGTCCGTCAGAAAATGATGCGACTTATTGAAGAAATTCAGGTTTTCTCTGACGAAAGCCGTTCCGAACTGACTTATACCATTCGTGCTAACAAATGGCTCGACTTTTCAGCCTCGTATGCCTTTACCGATAGGAATGGAAAAGATATCGGACGTATAGCTCGTAAAGGCTGGGCTTCTCTCTGGAAAGCAAGTTATACTATTTTTGATAATACACAACTAAAAGAACTTTTTGTACGCGAAGAAAATCCGTGGACAAAAGTTTTTGATTCGCTTATGGGCGATATACCCATTCTGAACTTTTTTACCGGTTATTTTTTCCATCCTTCGTACGCTGTTACCCGACCGAAT
Organism: Bacteroidales bacterium; assembly: GCA_038244215.1. Lineage (GTDB taxonomy): Bacteria > Bacteroidota > Bacteroidia > Bacteroidales > Paludibacteraceae > Paludibacter. Next base: position 1,917 of record JBBRTR010000105.1, on the reverse strand, counting down.
GGAGACAAAATAGTAAGATTGAGAAAGGTTCAGTCATTCTTTGGACGAAAGTTTGTAATAGAAAAACTGGCTCATTTTGATAAAAGCGAAGAAGAAAGAATCTTGCTTGGATTAATGATGATGATTCTGCTCGAAAGGCGAAGAGGCTAATCGGATTATTGAATGGTGAAGGGTAGTTTTCAGTACCCTTTTTTCATATTATGTCACAACTTTATCCGCATTTAAGATAAAATCAAATTTGTTGCTTGTATTTTTATTCAACAAACTATTAAAAACAGAAAACATCTTTCCAAATCAAAACTTAATCCATACATTTGCTGCCCTCATTCCCAAAAGTGTTTTATTCAATTTTTTAAATGAATTATTAATGAAGAAATTTTTTACGCTCCTACTGTTATCATTCTCTGTTTATATTTTTGCTGGAGAACCAATCGGTTATTACAATTCGGCAGTGGGGAAATCCAATGCAACACTTCGCACAACGCTCAAAACAATAATTACTTCCGCTCAAAGCGTCACGTCATATTCGGGGCTTTATACTGCTTATGCAACAACAGATAAAAATCCGGCAAATGGAAAATTATGGGACATGTATTCAAATTGCAACTTTACAATTGGAATAGATGAAAATCATGGAACAAATGGAGGGGAATGTACAAACTATAATCGCGAGCATTCAACTCCACAAAGCTGGTTTGGAGGAGCTGCGCCAATGTACAGCGACTTATTTAATGTTTATCCAACAGATTCATATGTGAATGGAAAACGCGGTAATTATCCCTATGGGGAAGTAGCTTCTACAAGTTATACTTCAGGCAATGGAAGTAAACTTGGAACTTCAGGTTTTGCAGGGTATTCTGGGATAGTTTTCGAACCCATTGATGAGTATAAAGGAGATTTTGCCCGAACTTATATGTATATGGCTACTTGTTATGCTGGTCTTTGTGAGAATTGGGGAAGTGAGGGAACGACAATCTATAGCTCGTCAAATCTGGGTTTTACTCCCTATGCTGTTACACTTTATCTCAAATGGTCGCTTCAAGACCCCGTTTCTCAAAAAGAAATCGACCGGAATAATGCCGTTTATGTCATTCAGAATAACCGTAATCCTTTTATCGATCATCCTGAACTCGCCGAGTATATCTGGGGTTCGCACAAGGGCGATGCATGGTCGCTGATTTCTTCGGTAGCTGAACTGAAACTATCTTTTTCCGTCTCGCCTAATCCTGTTCAAAACGAACTTACCGTTAATACAAATGAAGAAAATTTGACTTACACCATTTATAACCTAAGTGGTCAGACTTTACAAAGAGATCAACTGAATATTAGTCGGTCTGTTCCGGTCGAACAACTTAATAACGGGATGTATTTGCTCGAATTAAAATCGGGAAACAGAAAATCCATACAGAAATTTATAGTAAGTAGATAAAAGATTCAAATCATTCAATACTAAAAAAGAACCTGCAAATCTAAACTAAATAAATGCAGATTCTTTTTTTTTATGAAATAACTAATATGAAAAAAAACAGTATTCTCCTTCCGTTCTTTTTATTTCTGATTCTTTCAGTCTCAGCAGAGATTCCTGCCGGTTATTACAATGCTGCCGAAGGAAAAACAGATGCAACGCTTAAAACTCAGTTGGCAGCTATTATTTCAGCTGGAGCAATTGATAAAGGCTATGATGGGTTGTATGCTGTTTATACCACAAGCGATAATCTGCCAAGCGGGAAAGTATGGGATATGTATTCCATTAAAGCCGATGGTACAGCCAATTAGTATTTTACACATTCAACAGATAAATGCGGAAGTTATTCTGCCGAAGGAAATTGTTACAATCGCGAGCATACTTTTTGTGATTAATGGCGTGGTGCAGCTTCGCCACAACGCTCCGATGCACATCACCTTATACATACTGAT
>JBBRTR010000104.1:0-10285 GCA_038244215.1 Bacteroidales bacterium | reverse complement strand
TGTAGTTGAAATAGGAAGTGGATATGGAACATTCAGTATTCCGGTTTCTAAAATTATCTCTGGAAATCTTAAAGCCTTTGATATTTAATCCGAGATGGTTGATAATCTAAACCGACAACTCTCTGCTTTGCAAATTGACAATATAATTGTGGAGAATAGGGATATTTTAGTACATTCAACCGGGCAAAAAGATGATTCTATTGACTACGTAATGCTATTCAATATTTTACACCACGACTCACCCTTAGACTTTATTGATGAAGCTTTTCGAATTTTAAAAACCGGAGGAAAAATTGGAATTATTCATTGGAGAAGCGACATAACAACACCACGTGGTCCTGAATTAACTATAAGACCAAAACCGGAGCAAATTATTGACTGGTTTGACAAATCTAAATTTCAAATAGATAAACCACCATTTATAATCGAACCTTATCATTTCGGATTGATCATTTCAAAAATTTAAAGAACATGAAATTAGCTATTATTTTAGAAACAAAAGAATTAGAAAAAGCCTGGAATGCTTTCCGTTTCGCTGTTACAGCAAAGAAACAAGAACATGAAGTAAAACTGTTTCTTATGGGCGAAGCTGTTGAGTGCGAAAGTCTGACCCACGAAAAGTATAATGTTGACGAACAATTGAAAAAGTTCGTAGAATTTGGCGGCGAAATTCTTGCTTGCGGAACTTGTCTGAAATCACGACAATTAAACAGCACAGAAGCTTGTCCTATATCAACAATGGTGGATTGTGTAAACCTTGTTGTTTGGGCCGACAAAACAGTTACATTTTAACCACCAACACGGAGCCAGTTATAAATCAGGAACATAAACATTGGCAAGAACTCCTGAATTAAAGGAAGTTGAACTAAGCAATTTTAAATTGAATGGCGCTTTAGTTTCTGAAAATAACGGCAGTCCTTTTCCAAGTATCACTGGATGTACCAACAATCTGTACTCATCAATAAGTCCGGCTTTTACCAGACTCTGTGCAAAACCTGCTCCGCCATGAGCCAGAATAAAATTACCCTCTTCTTGCTTTAAAAGATTTATTTCTTCGGTAAGATCACCACTGGCAATCTTTGCATGAGACCACGAAGAAGCGTGGAGTGAAAGAGTATCAGATACATTAAATAATCCTTCAGAATTGATTTGGGCATCCTCTAATGCATCTGTTGTGAGTTCTTCGTTGATTGGTTCAACAAATCCTTTTCGGGTAAACACAACTTTGGGAATCTCATTCATTGGAGCTGCAAAAGGCTCGTCGGATGTGGGCCAGTATGAAGCCATATCATGAAAGGTTCTGCTTCCCATAATATGTACACCGGCCTGCCAAAGTATATCAACAGTCCATGCAGACACGCTGTCGTCCATACTTTTGAATATCCAGTCAATCTCACCGTTCGGACCGCCTACAAATCCATCCACAGAAATGGACATTTTCAAAATCAGTTTTCTCATGGCTTTTAATGATTATTTCTGTTATTATCTGAGGAATCAGTTAGTATTGAGTATAACAGTAGTATAAAAATATATGTTCATTGAATGAAGTTTCGAGTTATTATTCTAGTTTTTTCAGCATCCAAATATTACAGGTCGTATGTCCTGATTCACCTAATGGTTGGTCGAGCTTAACAAAACCTTGTCGTTCGTAAATGCTGATTGCTTTAGAATATTGCGGAAGGCTTTCGATATATATTTCCGTAAATCCGAATTCTTTTGCCGATTCGATGCTCTTTCCCATTAACTCTTTGCCGATTCCTTTTCCACGTGCTTGTTTGGGCAAATAAAACTTGACCAGTTCAGCACAATGTTCAGGTAATCCAACGGTTGGATAAATGCCACAGCATCCTGAAATCTGATTCTCTTCAACTGCCACCCATAAAACCGATTTTTCATTTTGAAACAATTGAAACAAATTATCAGTAGTCGGATCGGAATAAACAGTTCCATCACGCGGTGCATCATGTTCAATGAATACATCTCGAATCATTTTAGCCAGAATGGCATTGTCAGAAAGTAATATTTTGCGTATTTTCATGGGTAATCCTAATTTTCTTTCATAAAATGAAGAAGAAAGTTCTTTTGTTGCTAGTTTAGTACAATAAACATTATAATTTTAGCTATGGTTCAATTTCCGATAAAAAATGCTATTTTTGCGACTAATAAATTACATTTATAAAGACAAACGAAGTAAATAATATCAAACCGTTTTAAAATTCATTTTTCACTTATGTTCAAAGACTTATTTATAAGAAAAACGCTTGCTGAACTTGAAATACAGGCTGACAGCAATCACAACTCACTAAAACGGCACTTAACTGCTCTAAATCTTACACTATTAGGTGTTGGTTGTGTTATTGGAGCTGGAATTTTTGTATTAACCGGAACGGCTGCTGCTACTCATGCAGGACCGGCAATTGCATTGTCGTTTGTGTTATCCGCTTTTGGTTGTTTGCTGGCCGGACTTTGCTACGCTGAGTTTTCGTCAATGATTCCTGTTTCGGGAAGCGCTTATACCTATGGATATGCCACAATGGGCGAATTTATTGCGTGGATTATCGGTTGGGATTTGATTTTGGAATATCTTTTTGGTTCAGCAACGGTGGCTGTGGGTTGGTCGGGTTATGTGAGTAGCCTATTTGCTGACTTGGGACTGACTATTCCGGCTAGCATGTCTCAAAGTCCGTTTATTTTTGATGCAACAGGTTGGCATATGTCAGGTGCGATTATTAATTTTCCAGCAATTTTCATTATTGCCCTCATGTCCACTTTGTTGGTAATAGGAATTAAAGAATCAGCACGGTTCAATAACATCATTGTAATAATTAAGGTTACAGTTATTTTATTATTTATAGGTTTTGGAATCTCACATATAAATACCGTTAACTGGACGCCTTTTATTCCTGCACCAACTTCCGATGGTCATTTCGGTTGGTGGGGAATTGTCACCGGAGCAGCTGTAGTTTTCTTTGCTTATATTGGTTTTGATGCTGTTTCTACAACTTCTCAGGAAGCTTTAAATCCAAAACGAGATGTACCACGCGGCATTTTGTTTTCGTTATTAATTTGTACAATTCTCTACATAGCAGTCAGTCTTGTGCTCACAGGTATTGTCAATTATAAAGAACTAAATGTTCCTGCACCTATTGCACTGGCAATTGACAAAGCCGGAAGTAGTCTGATTTGGTTACGTCCCATTATTAAAATCGGGGCTATTGCCGGTCTTAGTTCGGTGGTTTTAGTTCTTTTGCTTGGTCAAACGCGTGTGTTCTTTACAATGGCAAGTGATGGATTGCTGTGGAAAAGTTTTGCTAAAACACATAGCAAATTCAAAACTCCTCATATTACTACAATTGTAACAGGTTGTTTTGCTGCTTTTTTTGCCGGATTTTTTCCTATTGGTTTGTTAGGCGAAATGGTTTCTATTGGAACATTGCTGGCATTCGTCATTGTGAGTATTGGTATCATTATTTTACGGAAAGCGGAACCTAATGCTGTTCGTGCTTTCAGAACACCGTGGGTGCCATTTGTACCAATTTTGGGTGCTTTAGTTTGTCTTCTTCAAATGGTTTCGCTTCCTATGGACACCTGGATCCGTTTAATTGTATGGATGTTGATTGGTTTTGTAATTTATTTTACTTACAGTAGAAAACATAGTCTGGCACGAAAAAGAAATGCCGAAAAACAATAATAGATAATGTTTTGTCAGCCTATTATGATGGATATAGAAAAAAAGAGGCTGAACGTTTTCAGCTCAGCCTCCTTTTTGAGAAATTATCCTTAAATTATGAAGGAACAATCATTTTATAACCTTTTCCATGTATATTGATAATATATACATTTGCGTCATCTTTCAGAAGTTTACGTAGTTTACAGATATAAACATCCATACTTCTTGAATTGTAATAGTTGTCGTCTTTCCAGATCATTCTTAAAGCAACTTTGCGATCCAAAAATTCATTAGCATTTGCAGCAAATAAAATAAGTAACAGAGATTCCTTTGTTGTAAGTTTGGTTGATTCTCCGTTAATTGTTAGCATACGTTTTGGTACATCAATTGTGTAAGCACCAATTTTGTAAGAAGGCACACTGAGAAGCGTACTTAGATTTTTGTCATCTTCGCTTAACATGACTTTTTCGTTTTCGTTTTTCATTTTTGTAATTTTTTTACTGAATTAATATATTTGATAGTGAATCTAAAAGTAAAGTTACCAAATTAGTTTTTGTTATAATGTAAAATTACATATGTAAAAACATTTCTCGGTATGAAATTGTTTAGTTTTCTTAATGCAAATATAAGGTTTTTTTTTAGTATACAAATATTTGCGTAAAAAAAAGAATGTAAATTCAAACAATTTTGATGCAAAGATAATAAAAAAAATAAAATTAACAACGGTTTTTGTTATTTTTTTTTCTCATTTGGCAATATTTTTAAATAAAATTGCTTTTTAATTGAACCAGATATTAAATAAAATTGTTTTTGTTCTATAAACTTTAATCCCAAATTATTTATGAATCATGTAATTTTAGGAGCAGGAGGTTCGATAGGGAATGCTCTTGCTAATGAATTAATCAAATCAAAAGAAAAGGTAAGGCTTGTTTCAAGAAGAAAAATATCGATGATTGGTGCTGAATCATTTCAGGCTGATATTTCGGTATTCAGCGAAACTCTGAATGCAGTTCAAAATGCTGATTTAGTCTATTTGTGTGTAGGATTGCCATATAACTCCGAAATATGGAGAGTTATGTGGCCTAAAATCATGAAAAATTCAATTGATGCATGCAAAAGTGTAAATGCAAAATTGATTTTCTTTGATAATGCTTATATGTATGGAAAATCAGCAAAAATGACTGAATCTTCAGCTTATAATCCGTGCAGTATTAAAGGTGAAATACGTGCTAATCTGGCCATTATGTTAGAGGATGAAATAAAAAATAAAAATATTAAGGCATTGATTGCTCGCTCAGCCGATTTGTATGGTCCGTATGCATTACAAACCAGTTTTCCTTATTTTATGGTTTTCGAAAAAATGTTGAATGGAAAGAAAGCAAACTGGCTTGTTGATGATGAAAAACCACATACATTCAGCTATACTTTAGATTGTGCAAAAGCATTAACTTTGCTTTCTAAAGATGATGAGTGTTTTCAACAAGTTTGGCATTTGCCTTCGTACAATCCGGCACTTACAGGAAAAGAATTTATCAGACTGACTGCAAAAGAGTTGAATGTGCCAGCAGAATATACTATAATGAAAAAATGGTTCATCCATATGGGCGGAATATTTAATAAATCAGTTTCAGAAGTCTACGAAATGTTGTATCAAAATGAAAACGAATATTATTTTGATTCGACAAAATTCAATGAATATTTTAATTATAAACCAACTACATACGAAGCTGGAATAAAAGAAACGCTTAATTTTTTAAAGAAATAAATTGGAACATACATTTTATTCTTAAAATTCCTACAATAAATCTCAAATAGTCAGTTTTTTTACCTAATGAAAAACCCTTCCGAACAAAAATTATTTACTCAGGCTTATCAATTGAGTCTTTTCACAATTTTCTATAATATCGTGGAAGGAGTTGTTTCTATGGCATTAGGTTATGATGATGCCACTCTTACATTATTCGGATTTGGTGTGGATAGTTTTATTGAAGTAATTTCCGGTATCGGAATTGCCATCATGATTATGCGAATCAGAAAATATCCTAAGAGTTCCAAAAGTACCTATGAAATTCAGGCTCTTAAAGTAACCGGAACTGCATTTTATATCTTGGCGGTTGGTTTATTAATCGGAATTGTACTGAATTTACTTAATCATCATAAACCGGAAACGACATTCTGGGGAGTCATTATTTCACTTGTTTCAATCGTAATTATGACTTGGCTTGTGCTTGCAAAACGAAATGTAGGTAAAAAGCTGAATTCAACGCCCATCCTTGCCGATAGCAACTGTACCAAAATATGCATTTACATGTCAATTGTATTACTGATTTCAAGTCTGATTTATGAATTTACAGGATTTGCATATGCCGATACGATTGGAACAGCCGGTTTAATTTACTTTTCTGCATCAGAAGCGAAGGAATCATTTGAAAGAGCAAGAGAAAAGGAATAAATGAATTGCTTATTCTTTCCAGTGCTTCAATTCATTGTATAATCGTTGAATAGGCAATCCCATTACATTGAAGTACGAACCTTCAATAAATTCAACGCCAACAAAACCAATCCATTCCTGCACTCCATAAGCACCGGCTTTATCATACGGTTTGTAATTCTCAAGATAATAGTCAATCTCATACTGATTTATTTTAGCAAAACGAACTTCCGAAATAACCGAAAATACTTTCCTTTTATTTAGAGTGCTGATACATACACCGGTTATTACCTGATGAGTTTTTCCAGACAAAGAATTCAGCATGAAAGAAGCATTTTCTTTATTTACCGGTTTTCCAAAAACCTTACCTTCGTGCCAGACAATAGTGTCAGCCGTAATCAACAGCGTATTTTTTTCCATTAAATCCGTAAATGCATTCGCCTTTTTTTCTGCCAGATACATTGGAATATCAACGCCAACAATCCCTGTAGGATATGTTTCTTCAACTTCGATGGTTTTAACTTCGAACGGTATATTTAATCCGCTCAATAGTTCATGCCGACGCGGAGATTGTGAAGCAAGAATTATATGGTAATTGTCCAGATTGGAAAGCATTTAGTATGAATGAGTTATTTAATTACAAAAATGTTGAACAGACTTATTCCAAATGTTTTTGCCTGCAAATAATAAAAAATAAAACTGTATAAAATACCGAGTAACATAATGACTTTAGTCAGAGTTGAGGCCTGATGAAACTCTGCTGGAATTTTTGCAACATAAATTAAATATCCTAATGCAAGAAATGGTAACGATATTGCAAAAATGATATACCTCAGCGTCAAATCATCTTCAAAAGGAATAATAGTAAAATAAACAAAATACAATGCTGCATTTATTGTAATTATTAAACCAAAAATAAACCATTTTGTTCTTGTGATACCCCATTTTATAGGCATTGTTCTACATTCCATTTCTCTGTCACCGGCTTCATCTTCTATGTCTTTAATAATTTCGCGTATCCAGGTTATCAGAAATGAAAAAAGTGCAAAACCACCAATCCATGCATAAAAATGTGTTGGAATAGGAGTTTCAAAAATGAGTTTTCCAAACTCTTTTTGTAAAAATGCAAGTTGATTGATTCCGACAACTAATATTGAAAGTGCAGAAATAAAAGCGATGACCAGATTTCCGGTTATAAATTGTCGTTTATAGCTTGCCGAATAAAACCAAAGCAAACCGGGTACAACAATGAAAATAAATCCGAGAGTAAAACTACGAGCGAAATAAGCGAGTAACAGACCACAAACCACTCCGATTGCTGTCAGAATTTGATGCATTAACATCGCAGAATGCCTTGAAATAAGATTCCCGACAATAAGACGCTCCGGTTTATTAATCGTATCAATTTTCACATCAAAATAATCATTTAACACATAACCTCCGGCTGCAATTAAAACTGATGTTATAATAAGCAGCAGCAACATCATATTATCAAGTGCATAATCGAATCCATATGTCTGTAATACAGGTACAATGATAACTTTTTGCATAACAAGCTGAATGAATGCTATGAAAATAAGGTTTTGTATCCGAATTAATCTAAGAATTGCTGACATGAAATATTGCTGTGTTTGAGTGTCCTAAACTTTTTTGTGTCGGACGTAAATTGATTTGCTGATATCTTTATATAATCCTTTATATTTCGGATAAAGTTTCAACATGGTCAAATGCTTGTTTATTATCATTTTATCGAAACGAACTGCCGGCCCGGTCTGAGCCTCGAAAGGATTCATGGTTTTAATTTTATCAGCAGTTTCGGTTATCAAAGGTTGCATAATCTCAAATCCAATTCCTACATCATTCAAAATTTCAGATGCCACATCATACATGTAATTTGTGAAATTACAAGCAAAAACTGCTGCTAAATGTAATACTTTACGTTGATCTGAATTAATGATATAGGTTTTTTCAGTCAGTAAATGGGCAATTTCTAACAGTTTTTCCTGCATTTCAGAATTGCTCGCTTCAATACAGATAGGAATTTCTGAAAAATCGACCGTTTTATTTTTTGAAAATGTTTGGAGTGGATAAAAAACGCCGTAATGTAGTATTTTCTCTTTAAAAATTGACAAGGAGACACTACCGGATGTATGAACATGCATTGCATTTGGCAAATTTGCTTCTTTCAAAAAATGAGATAAAGCACTGTCTTTAAGAGCATAAAAATACATGTCAGCATCTTCATCAATTTCACTTGGGTCATTTGTATACGAAGCACCCAATTTGTTAGCAAGAATAGCCGCGTTTGAGGATGTCCGGCTGTAAATTTGGCTTATAACAACTCCTTTTTCTTTCAAGGCAGTTGCAAGTTGAGTTGCTAAATTTCCAGAACCTATAAAAACAGCTTTCATAATCTCTTATTTTTTAGTTAGTTAGAACTGAGAAATGAATATCTCAGTTCTAAAATTAATTCATTCTTAACTTCAAAACTAATCATTTTCGTTTGAAAACCATAATTGCACCTGCGACTATTAATAAAACCGGCCAGATATAATCCGAAATATGACGTGTAAGCTGAATAATATCTGATAATCTGAATAATAACCCGACAACAATCAGTACAATTCCGATATTCTTATTCGAATGGCTCAATAAAAAAATGATACCCATTATAATCGGATAATTTTTAAAATCAAAGAGAAAACTTGCGATTTCAGGCGGTAGAACCTGCAATTGGCGAATCAGAAACAAGAATCCGAAAACAAGCAGGGTTATACCCCAAGCAAGATAATTATCTTTTTTTTTCGCCATAAAAAGGATTTTCAATGTAAATGATTGATAAAGTATTCTTCGTACTGAGCTGTAAGTCAGTATTAATATTTTTCTGAATGAATTTTTTCTTGTCCTAATTTATCAATTTCGAATGGTTTACGATCTTCATTCGGATAACCAATTGAAATAATACTCAAAATAGCAAATTTTTCAGGTACATTCAATAAATTTCGAACATAATTTTCCGAACTGGTTTTTTCATCTTTTTGTCGGTTGTAAATCTGAATCCAGCAACTTCCCAAGCCCAAATCCTGAACTTGCAATTGTATAATAATAGATGCTATCGAAGCATCTTCGATCCAAATGTTACTTTTGGTTGTATCGGCTAAAACAACGATGGCCAAAGGAGCGCCAGTCAAAAACTGGGAGCTATGTTCACGGCTCTCGGATATTTTTGAAATCATTTCCTGATCCTGAACCACAACAAATTCCCACGGATTACTTCGTTTTGAAGCCGGTGACATCAAAGCAGCAGAAGTAATTAATTTAATTTTTTCCTGTTCAACAGGTTTATCTAAATACTTACGAATACTGCATCGAGATTTAAGCAGTTCAAAAAATGAAGTCATAGAAAATTATTGTTTTGGTTGTTTCTTAATCAGATATGTAATAATATTATCGGGTCTAAAAATTTCTTTCAGGCGGTTGAACGGTAGAGTCACTTCAGTCTGACCTAATGAATAAGGTGCAATTTCATAGGGATTAAATACATAATTAACACCCTCATCGGTGATATAAAAATTCCCGTTGGGTTTAATCGAATCTGTCCAATAGTCAGTATCTTCCAGATTTAAAATCGGATCTTTTTCATTCGTTTCCTTGCTCTCTTCAACAATCCGTTTTTTTATCAGATCCGATAATTCCGCTTTGTAGTTTTCTTTAAACAAATCACTTTCAGTGATTAATTTGCCGTTTTGCAAGTCAAAATTATAGTAATCCCGGGTTTCAAGACCATGTGCACCACCCATATAAATATATCGTTCAATTCCGTAAACATAAATTATCTTGTCACTAAAAAGACTAAACCCGGATACAGTATGTTCATTATTAAATGAATATGCACTTCCACTGTCGAGCTGATTTACTAAAGGCTGATTATTGTCAACATAATCGGCTTTTAAATCGTTTGCAAATAATTCATTGATTGAATCATTGGAATGAGAAACATAAGTTCCACCAAAAACATTTGTAATAATAGTGGCACGTATGGAATCTAATACAACTTTATCTTTAAATGAAACAGGAAATTCTACCTGAATTGTCACATTTAACGATCCTTTGGTTGTATCCGAAGATAAAAAGTACCGTTTTGAGAAATCCTTTTCTTCAGTTTTAATGGTTTTTGATGTACA
>JBBRTR010000103.1:0-10334 GCA_038244215.1 Bacteroidales bacterium | reverse complement strand
GTAACGAAACATACCCAACGATTGGGAGATATGGCAGCCGGAACTGCCGTTATAGCTGAAAAATCGAAATATAATATTTCACATACTATCCTGATGAATGTGGAAGATCAGTATGAACCCCATTTTGCACAAAATCAGGTAATTCTTTTCAGCGATAACGACATCCGTATCATTAAGGAAAATGCCGAAATGGCTTTCCGTCAAGGAAATTATGAAATTATCAATCACTTGGCTCGAAAAATCGAATCGGTTATGGGAACTCTCAATTCACTCAAAAATGATCGTGAACTGATTGAAACCCTTTTAAAAGATTATAATTATTATACCGGGAAATAATTTGCTACTCTGATTTTGTTCCACAAAAAGCCGGTATGACTATTCAGAAATCTTACTAAAACTCGATATCGTAAAGTCCTTCTGCATCTTTTTCGAACCAATCCAGACTCATATCGGTCATCGGATGGCTTCTGAGCCGTTCGAGAATTTCAAAATTGATGGTGGCGGCGTGACTTCCAACCATACTTACACGGTGTACCTGATCGACAGTTTTGAAACTTGCCGCTAGAACTTTCGTATTCAATTTGAACTGCATAATATTATCAACAATGTGTTTCACCACTTCAATTCCATGTGATGAGATATTATCCAAACGGTTTACATAGGGAGCAACCCAATCGGCTCCAGCTCTGGCAGCCACCAACGCCTGTTGTTGCGTGAAAATGGCTGTAGCAGTCACGTTTATACCGGCATCTTTTATCATGGGCATGGCACGATATCCTTCTTTTGAAACCGGGATTTTCGCAAAATAATTATCACCCAGACTATATTTTGCCTTATAGGCTTTGGCTTCGCGAAGCATATCTTCCGCCTTGTTGCTAATCATTTGCACATGAAGCATTTTATCGCCCACCAATTCGATAATTTTTGGAAGAACTTCGGATAAAGGCTTCTTTTCGGCAGCAATAATGGTCGGATTGGTTGTAACTCCTGCAATGGGAAAATAATAAAAAAGCTCTTTGAGCTCTTCTATATTGGCTGTGTCGGCTAAATAAAGCATATTTTTTTTTATTTTTTAAGTTAGTACAAAAGTACTGTAATCGGTTTGGATTAAGAGTATAAATTCTGATTTAAATCGAATTTTATTAAACACATTTCGTGAAACGATTGAATCATTCGGAGTACCAAAAAATATATGCGGAAATTAGATGTGTACTGTAAATACACCTTTTGTAACAATCGGTGCACCGGAAATGATTATCGGTGCACCGGAAATGATTATCGGTGCACCGATAGCAGTAAAAGCTGCACAATCTATAGTTTTCTGTGCAGCTTTTAGTACTTCCGGTGGTCAGATAGGAGCTAGCGGTGCACCGATTAGATGAAATGATGGTCCGATTGGAGTTAGCGGTGATAAACCTACTAAAATAAATAGTGTTTTTTAAATTAAATTACATACAACACGATCTCTTTCCATTAACAATTATTTGAAATAGCACACTCTATCATAGAATTAAAGTCGAAACAGCTATTTGTTTTGTCTTGCTGAATATAAATCAGATTGTTGTATCTTTGCAACATGACAAATCCTCCAAAAAATCAGCAAAATATACTGGATAAATTGGGCATTGAAACGCTCAATCCCATGCAAGAAGAAGCTCAATCGGTTATTCTTTCCAATTCTGAAATTGTATTGCTTTCACCAACCGGAACCGGCAAAACAGTAGCTTTTTTGCTACCTGTAATTGCAGAATTAAAGACAGATTGCAATGAGATTCAGGTTCTAATAGTTGTTCCTTCGCGTGAATTAGCTCTTCAGATTGAGCAGGTTATCCGTGAAATGGGAACAGGATTCAAAACCAACGCAGTGTATGGTGGTCGTGCTGGTTCTCAAGATAAAATTGATCTGAAACATCGTCCGGCCATTTTAATTGGAACTCCCGGACGTATTGCCGATCATTTACGTAAAGAAAGCTTTTCAACAGAATTTATACAAACTTTGATTCTCGACGAGTTCGACAAGTCACTTGAAGTGGGCTTTGAAGCTGAAATGACTGAAATTGCAAGTTCTTTATCCCAAGTAAAGAAGAAAATTTTGACTTCGGCAACTCAGGCACTTAAAATCCCCGCATTCGTAGGATTAAAGCATCCTAAATATATCAATTACCTTCACGAAGAAATCTCACAGCTTACCCTGAAAATAATTTATTCGCCATCAAAAGACAAGCTGGAAACGCTGGTCGATGCGCTGAGTCATATTGGAAATCAGCCGGGAATTGTTTTCTGTAACTTCAAGGAAAGTATTCAGCGTGTGAGTGAACATTTAACGTCAAATCATATCAATCATGGTATTTATCATGGCGGAATGGAACAAATAGATCGTGAAAGAGCTTTAATAAAGTTCCGAAACGGAACGCATCAACTGATTTTGGCAACTGATTTAGCAGCAAGAGGATTGGATATTCCTGAAATTAAGTTTATTCTGCATTATCAGCTACCGTCTAAAGAACAGGAATTTACACATCGTAATGGTAGGACCGCCCGTATGAAAAGTGATGGAACTGCTTTTATTCTTGCCTGGAAAAACGAAGAATTACCCGCTTTTATTGGTAAACCTCCGGTTGAAGTTATACACCCCGCTCCGCTCCCATTGCCTTCGGTTTGGAGAACGCTTTATCTCTCAGGCGGACGACGCGATAAAATATCAAAAGGAGATATTGCCGGATTATTTCTAAAGCAGGGAAAACTTCTTCCAAATGAATTGGGAATCATTGAAATTAAGCAGGATTGTGCCTTTGTGGGTGTACTTGCATCAAAAATGGATGATGTGATTTATCTGACAAATAACAGTAAACTGAAAACAAAGAAAATCAGGGTAAGTGAGATATAAAAGTTTAAATTCTATTTTTCAAATAGTTTCTTCAGCAAATCAGGTCGTTTCATTTTCTGCAAATCACGGATTATGGCGTTTTTGTACTCTGATTTGTACCAAAAGAAGAATTTTCGTTGTTCCAGTTTTTCATCTTTACTTTTAGCCGTAAATATTTCTTCCAAAGTGTAGGGATGATAACCTGAATAATAAATTTCGGTGGCTAAAGTCATCGGAGTTGGTGTAAAATCCTGAACCTGCTCCAAACGGAAATCAAATTTCTTGGTCAAAGCAGCCAAATCGGCCATATCTTCATTGTGGCAACCCGGATGACTGGAAATAAAATACGGAATCAGTTGCTGATTTAGTCCGGCTTCACGATTAATCCGGTCAAATTGTGCTTTGAATGTAGCAAAATAATCAAAAGACGGTTTACGCATCAAATTCAAAACCTGCTTGGAAGTATGTTCCGGTGCAATTTTCAGTCTGCCTGATACATGGTTCGTTATCAGTTCTTTCATATAATCCGAATGGCTTTTATTCACATCCTGATTATCAGTATCGCTCAGCAACATGTCATAACGAACACCGCTTCCAATAAATGATTTCTTTATTCCCGGAATTTTATCCACCGAACGGTAAATATCAAGTAACGGATTGTGATCGGTATTCAAATTAAAACATACTTTTGGGAATATGCACGAAGGCTTTTTACACAAATGGCATATATTCATGTCAATTCCCTTCATTCTGTACATATTCGCTGAAGGTCCGCCTAAATCGCTCAGATAACCTTTAAAATCAGGCATCGCGGTTATTTTCTTCACTTCATTTAAGATGGATTCTTTAGATCTTGATACGATATGTTTTCCCTGATGAGCAGAAATAGTACAAAATGTGCAACCTCCGAAGCATCCACGATGTAAATTCACCGAGAACTTAATCATTTCGTAGGCCGGAATTGCCTTTCCTTTGTATTTCGGATGCGGAAGTCGTGTATAAGGCAAATCGTAAGCTGAATCTACTTCTTTTTCAGTTAAAGGTTCGTAAGGAGGATTTACCACCACAAAACGATTTCCGATTTTCTGAACCAATCGTGCTGCTTGGTATTTATTTGATTCTGTTTCAATGTGTTTGAAGTTAGAAGCATATTTTTTTTTGTCGACCAGACATTCTTCATGTGAAACCAGGTCTAGATTTTTCCATTCGTTAAATGGTTGTAACTCTTTTGTGATATAGGAAGTTTGCGGAATATACTGAATTTCTGAAATGGTTTTTCCACTCTGTATTTCCTTCACCAATTCAATAATTGGCTTCTCTCCCATTCCGTAAATGAGTAAATCAGCTTTTGTATCTATCAAAATACTCGGCATCAATTTATCTGACCAATAATCGTAATGAGTAAACCGTCTTAATGATGCTTCGATACCACCAATCACCAAGGGAACATCCGGATAAAGTTTTTTAATGATATTGGCATAGGTAATTGTTGCATAATCAGGACGCATACCCGTTTTTCCATCAGGCGTATATGCATCATCCGAACGAAGGCGTTTGTTAGCAGTGTAATGATTCACCATCGAATCCATGTTACCGGCCGATATGGCAAAAAATAAACGTGGACGGCCCATCTTTTTGAAATCGCGTAAATCGTCCCGCCAGTTTGGTTGAGGAACAATGGCTACTTTCAAACCCTGTGCTTCCAATGTACGACCAATAACGGCAGCTGCAAAAGCAGGATGATCGATATAAGCATCACCACTGAAAAGCACAACATCCACTTCATCCCAGCCACGAATTTCAAGTTCTTTTTTTGTGGTGGGAAGAAAATCAGTAAGTTGATAGGAAGTGTTTTGCATCATATTCAGAGTAATAATAATTCATTATCAATTAGCTTTTTTGTGGCTGTCTTTTGTCTTTATTCTTTTGTCTTTATTCTTTTGTCTTTATTCTTTTGTCTAACATCTTGACTCTCGGCTCATGCTTTACAATCTCATCGGCAAAGGTAAACAATTAAATGGCAGGATGAAACTCAGTTAAAGTCAAAAAGAGGATGTCTTTTGGAGACATCCTCTTTTTATCCTATCAGAGAAGTTATTTCTTTACTTCTGCTTTCTTTACGCAGGTTTGTCCGGTTTTCGTACAAGTTTTGTCTGCCTTTTTGCATTCTGTTGCACATTTGGCTTTATCTGCTCCTTGTTTGTCTTTGCAGCATTCAGTTTTCACTGCTTTTTTTACTGGAGTTGTTTGAGCTGTCATAGAAGTTGCAGCAAAAAAGAGAACGATTAGGGATAAAATTGCAATGTTCTTTTTCATCTTTTATGAATTTAATAGGGTTTATAAAATTTTTAATTATTTGGTACTAAACATTTCGATGGCAAAGATAGAAAGCTAAATTGATTTAGCACAATTCAGAAACAATTATTGTAAAATTTTAGAAATTATATACTTACAAGTACTCAACAACTCATTTCTCCAGCATTTTTCAGAGCCGACAACAGATTATATGCTCCTTTAACAACTACTTGTATTGATTGAACATTCATTCCTTCCGGTAAAGTTACACCTGTAAATCCGCCATCGGCAATTCCTTTATGCACTTCAATCATTTTATATTCGGTCATAGCTTTTCCGTTTTCGGTTTTATTTTTTTCAAAAACGAAAATATAATCCTTATCGTCAAAACTTACTACCGATTCTGAAGAAACACTCATTATTTTATTCCCCTGAGATTCAATCAAAGCATTTACATACATACCGGGAATAATATTTTTGCAGGAACTTGAAACCGTGGCGTAAACCTGATAGTTTTTGGCGTCATTTATCGATTTTGAAGTTTCAAGTATAACGGCATCGTGTTGATCTGTTTCATTATTGATATAAAAACGGATTTGTTGACCACGCTTCACTTGAGCTGCATCTTTCTCGTACAAAGTCAGTTCTAGCATCAATTTATCACCATTTACAATTTCGAATAGCACATCGGTTGAAGATACATTTTTTCCCAGATTCACGTTTACAGTTTTCACATATCCTGAAAGCGGTGATTTCAAGGTTATTGAACGACTTATATTGTCTTCATTCAGCTTTTCAGGATCAATTCCGATAAGCGACAGTTTTTGTTTCAATGCATTCAATCCTGCTTTTAGATTTTTATATTCAGTAGTAACTTGTTGAAGATTTTTCTGAGAATATACGTCATCTTTATATAATTCGGTATGGCGTTTAAATTCGGAAGCGGCATATTCATATTTATTTTTCGTTTCAAGATAATTTTGCTGCAAATCAATAAATTCCTGACTTTCAATAGTAGCCAAAACCTGACCTTTTCGAACAGTACTACCCGGCATAACGGAAATGTTGCGAACAAAGCCGCCTAACGGAATACAAACCGTGGCCATGTTATCAGGTGAAACAGTTACTTTACCACTGACTTTCAAAGTACTGTTCAACGATTTCTCTTCAATTTTTCCAAGTTCAATGCCTGCTTGTTTAATCTGATCGTCACGCAGTTCGACTGTGTTTTCAGCATGAACTTCGGCTGCTTCAATTTCAGCAGTTTTCTTTTTTCCACACGAACTAATCAGAACAGAAATAATTGAGATAAAGAGAATTTGTTTTAAATTATATGTTGTCATATTTGATAATTGGTTAATTGGTTAATACGTAATAATCAATAAATTTTGCCGGAAATATATTCAATGGATATATTATTTTGATTGAAATTATTTAAGGCTTCAATATAGTTGAGCCTGATGCTGATTGCCCGAGTCAGATTCTGAATATAATCCAGATAATCGAGTGCACCGGCTTTGTAGCTTTTTGTAGCCTGATCAATGATCAGATTGGCTTCAGGAACAGCTTGTTTTTCGTAATAATTCAGGCTTTTATTATACTTTTCATATTCATTTAGCAATGATTTATAACTGCTTGTGATTGATTTTATATACTGTTCGGTGTTCGTTTTGGTAAATTCCTCTTTCAGTTTTGCAGCTTTTATTTTGGAAGTATAGGGCACAAACCACAAGGGAACCGATATACTTGCCTGAAAACCAGTAAATCGGTCTCCTAACCCAAAATTACGTGGAACACCGTTTATATCTTGTGTTCCGAGAATTGTTTGAGTGAAATAAGCAAAATTCAAATCAGGCATCATATTACTTTTTTCCAGATTTGTTTCAATGTGTGAAACTTTAATTTGGTGATTTTGATAGCCAATTGTCGGATTTTGATTCAAAACTAAACTGTCGTGAACAGGTAAAAAATCCGTACGAACCAAAACCGAATCGGTAATTATAAAGTCAGTATTGGTATTCAAAAGTGTTTGCAATTTTTGTTTCGAATTGCTTATGTCTGCATTAATTTGTTGCAACTGATTCACAAGTTCCATACTTTGAGAACGGGCAGTAATCATTTCCAATCGATTTGTTTCACCCGTTTTCAGACGTAATTCTGCAGCCCGTAAAAAGCCT
This sequence comes from Bacteroidales bacterium, assembly GCA_038244215.1. Taxonomy (GTDB): domain Bacteria; phylum Bacteroidota; class Bacteroidia; order Bacteroidales; family Paludibacteraceae; genus Paludibacter. The sequence continues at coordinate 2,996 of JBBRTR010000103.1, read as the reverse complement.
GAATATAAACTATCCTGCCAGACATAAAGCCGTTGCTTTGATTTCAGATAGACCAATTCCCAATAAATCTGTTTAACTTGCGTTGCAATGTTAAGTTGCGTGGAGTTTAATTCCAATTCGCTGCTTTTAATATGTGCATTAGCCAATTTATTTTGATTAATATAAACCGTCGGAAAAGCAATCGATTGTGAAACGGTGAAACTGTTATCCTTTGAAAATGAATTAAATTGTCCATACTGACCCTGAATATTTGTTTTAGGAATATCCCAGGTTGCTCCTTTCATTGCTTTCTGAACATCAACCGAATAAGAGGCAGAGCGTACTGACAGATTACTATCCAGAGCCATTTGAATGGCCTGATGCAAATTTAAAGTCAGACTTTGCTGAGCAAATCCGTTCAACGAAAGAAGCGGAACGATAATCAACAAAAGTGTTTTTATCTTTTTCATAGATTTCAAACTGAATTTCTGTTTTGAAAAGAAAATATAAAAGATGGGCAGAATAATCAGCGTCAGTAAGGTAGCTGAAATTAAACCGCCAATGACAACTGTTGCCAACGGTCTTTGTACTTCTGCTCCCGCCGAACCGGACAATGCCATGGGCAAAAACCCAAGTGAGGCCACTGAAGCAGTGATTAAAACTGGTCGTAAACGAGTATGTAAACCTTTTAAAACCCGTTCGGTTATATCAGTTACTCCATTCTTTTCGAGTCGATTAAACTCTGCAATCAGCACAATTCCATTCAAAACGGCTACACCAAATAAGGCGATAAAACCGACTCCGGCAGAAATTGAAAAATTCATATCCCGTATCCAGAGTGCAAAAATTCCTCCGATTGCCGACATGGGAACGGTGGTGAAAATTAATAACGATTGTTTCAAAGAATGAAATGTGAAATACAACAATATGAAAATCAGCAATAAGGCAACCGGTACAGCAATTGATAAACGGTTTCTGGCAGCTTCCAGATTCTGAAACTCTCCGCCATACGAAATATAATAACCGGTTGGTAATTTTATTTTCGCATCAATTTTCTTTGAAACTTCTGCAATAACCGTTTGTACATCCCGATTACGGACATTGAATCCGACCGATATTCGTCGTTTTGTATTTTCGCGTGAAACCTGCGCCGGACCTGATTTTATCTGAATATCAGCCAATTGTTCAAACGGAATCTGGCCACCATTTGGTAATGCAACAGGCAAATCTTTCACATCTTCGATGCTTTGCCGATAATCTTTATCAAGTCTGACAACCAATCCGAAACGCTTTTCTTCATCATAAACTACACCGGCCTGACTACCGGCAAATGCGGCACGTAAAACACGGTTTACATCTTCCACCGAGAGTCCGTATTGTGCCAATTTATCCCGATTGTATTCAACCTGAACCTGCGCAAGACCGGTTACTTTCTCCACGTTTATATCTTCAACACCCTGAACATCCTGAATTATTTTTTCAATTTGAGAGGCTTTATCCGACAAAGTATTCAAATCATCACCAAAAATCTTAATAGCAATATCCTGACGCGAACCGGAAAGCAACTCATTGAAACGCATTTGGATAGGTTGTTGAAATTCAAATTTCACTCCAGCCAGAACTATCAACTTTTCCTGCATTTTTTCAACCAGTTCTTCGCGTGTTTTGGCCGTTTTCCATTCACTTTTATCTTTCAGCGTGATAATATAATCGCCGGTTTCCATGGGTGTTGGGTCGGTTGGAATTTCGCCTGCACCAATTTTACAAACAGCATGTTTGATTTCCGGAAAATTTTCAAGCAAAATTTTATTTGCCTTTTTCACAACTTCAATTGTATGCGTAAGTGAACCGCCTTGCAAAGTCATCACGCCAGCAGCCAAATCACCTTCTTCCAGTTGAGGAATAAATTCACCGCCCAACTGACTGAAAACAAACAAACTCACAAAAAACAATCCGATAACTGAAAATGAAACCAGTTTTTTTTGCTTCAATGCAAAATTGATAAGGGGTTGAAAGCCTTTATGAAAACCAGCCATTAGTTTATCCGAAAAGTTTGGTTTGTGTTCCGTTTCCTTGCTTAGAAACAAAGCAGAAGCCATAGGAACATAGGTCAATGAAAGAATTGCTGCTCCCGTCAAAGCAAATGCAACCACCTCAGCCATTGGCCGAAACATTTTACCTTCAATGCCAACCAACGCCATAATCGGCAAATAAACAATCAGAATGATAATCTGACCAAAGGTGGCAGAACTCATCATGCGTTTGGCAGATTCAAACACATTTTCGTCCATTTGCTTTTGCGAAAGTCGCTTCAAATCAGGATCAGTTTTCTTGAAATGTGTTATTCGGTAAACTACACTTTCTACAATAATTACAGCTCCATCCACAATTAATCCAAAATCGATAGCACCGAGACTCATCAAATTACCCGAAACACCGAATAAATTCATCATCGAAAGGGCGAACAACATGGACAGCGGAATTACCGAAGCCACAATAAGTCCCGCACGCAAATCTCCGAGTAACAATACCAGAATAAAAATAACAATTAAAGCTCCTTCAATCAGGTTTTTTGAAACGGTATTGATGGCCCGACCCACCAAATCAGAACGGTTCAGGAACGGTTCTATTTTTAATCCTTGGGGTAATGATTTCTGAATTGATTTAATGCGGGTTTCTACCTGATTAATCACTTCGTGTGCATTTGCACCTTTCAACATCATAACCACGCCTCCAACTGCTTCGGTTGTATCCACCACAAATGCTCCATAACGGGTTGCATTCCCCAGTTGAACGATTGCCACATCACGAATTAAAACAGGCATTCCTGATGAATTATTTTTTACAACAATTTTCTCAATATCTTCCAGTGTTTTCACCAAACCGATTCCACGAATAAAATAAGCAGTCGGTTTTTTATCAATATAAGCACTTCCTGTATTTTCATTATTTCGTTGCAAAGCATCAAAAATATCCGTTAACGAAAGATTCATTGCCCGCAAACGTTCAGGATTTAC
>JBBRTR010000102.1:0-10594 GCA_038244215.1 Bacteroidales bacterium | reverse complement strand
TATCGACCAAAATAAATATCCAACGGATAAGATAATCAAAAAAACCAGCCTGATATCCATCTATTTTTACCACTTTGATCTTGAGTAGTTTTTTTCCGAAGGTCTGGCCTTCCATAAACGTTTCGGATACAAGGGTGTAAAATATGACCGGTAATGAAAACAGAAGAATAACGGCGATAAATGTCCAATCTTTTTCTTTTACCATTTCCTTTACATGATACATCTCAAAAAATAAAAAAAATACAGCTACGATGTAGGCTATTTTAATCAGTAAATCAGCTCCGTACGCAAGTATTCTCTCTCCAATCGAAGCAGGAGTAAAAAAAAGCTTAACATTTTGTGTTGTATTAATGTGTAAATTTGACATTATTTTTATATTTTTGCAAACATTATGAGAGAAATCGCCTTTATAAAACAAAATAAATCCAAATGGCTGGACTTTGAACAATCGTTGAAAGAAAAGAATAATCGGAATCCCGACGAATTAGCCGATTCATATATCCAGCTATTGAACGACCTTTCGTATTCGCAGACCTATTATCCGAAAAGCAAAACCACCGTTTATCTTAATTTTTTAGTGTCGCAAATATACAGAAAAATTTATAAAACCAGACGAATGGAACATAATCGGATTGCTTATTTTTTCAAAACCGAAGTTCCTCTGATTGTTTATCAATATCGCAGACAGGTTTTGTTCGCCTTTATACTTTTCTTCTTTTTCAGTTTGTTAGGTGTTATTTCAGCTCGATATGATGAAACTTTCGTTCGCCTGATTCTGGGAGATGATTATGTGAATATGACCTTAAAGAATATTGATAAAGGTGATCCGCTGGCTGTTTACAAGTCGAGCGAATCGCTTGGATCGTTTGTCGGCATTACCATGAATAATATCAAAGTGGCGGCCACAGCTTATATTTATGGAATTACGGCCGGAATAATGACATTCTATGTTGCTTTACAAAATGCAATCATGTTGGGATCATTTCAATACTTTTTTTACGAACACGGTGTTTTTGCCGAAAGCCTGAAAGGAATTTGGTTGCATGGTGCCATGGAGATATTCAGCATCACCATTTCAACGGCTGCCGGATTTGTTCTGGCAAGCTCTATTCTTTTTCCGAAAACATATTCGCGATTGTATTCCTTTAAAAACGGAGTACGCGACAGCCTGAAAATATTTGTCAGTACAATACCTTTTTTTGTTGCTGCCGGATTTATCGAAGGTTTCGTAACCCGTTATTCTAATACTATGCCGCTGTGGCTCAATATTCTGATTATAGCCGGCACTTTACTTCTTATCTCGTTTTATTATTTAATTTATCCATTCATCTTAAACAAAAAACATGATTATGTCGGAATTTCAACTTTACAAAAAGCGTGATTTTAGTGTTCTGGTTACTGACACTTTACAATTTTTCAAACAATTTTGGAAGAATTATTTTCGTAATTACATCATCCTCAACGGAGCTTTATTGCTATTGATGTTATTGATGTATTATCTGATGTTTAAAGACACATTTCAAAACATGTATCGACCAAACATAAACGGATCGTGGCTGATGTTTAACGACAATCCGATATTATTTGCAACTTTAGGTTTATTGTTTACAGTAATAATAGTTGCATTAATAGTTATTACAACCGCTTTTCCCATGGCATATTTAAAGCTAATGAGTACCACGGATAAAGATTCATTCACTGCCACTGAAATTTACAATAAAATTAAGGGTTATGCAGGACGTATGATTATGTTCGGGATTATCTCTCTATTTATTATGTTTCCAATAGCAGTAATTGTTCTTGCTGTAGCAGGAGCTCTTAGTATTATTCTAATCGGTATTCCGCTGCTTATACTGGCTTTTCCAACCATTCTGGTATGGACAATGCAATCCATGTATGTCTTTGTTGAAGAAGGAGCAGGTTATTTTGAGGCTTTGGGCAAAGGTTGGAAGATTACATTCAACAAATACTGGCATGTGGTCGGGTCAACAATTATTGTGTTTATTTTAATTATGGTTGTCAGCAGCGTATTCAGCATAGTACCAATGATTATGATGTTTAGTTCTGTTATTACATCCGGAGGTCAGCCCGAAGCCATGGTAATGACTCCGACCATGATTATTTTTTATATCATTGGAATAATTTTTTCATTTCTGGCTAATAATATCCTGTATATGCAACAGGGTTTGGTTTACTACAGTTCAAAGGAAAATACAGCACATTATCAGGCCTTTTCCGACATTGACAATATAGGTAAAGATGAGGAATAAAGTACTGATTCTGTTTTTTCTGATTTGGACTTTCCGTTCTTTGTCTTTTGCACAGGTCATTCCACCCCGATTTGATAGGGAAAGTGCAACTGATTCGGTCACTTCTGACACGAAGGAGAAGCGTATGGTTCAAATGGAAAAACTGTATCAATCTGTACCGGTTGACACGACTGATACTAAAGTCGTATCACTCAATTCTGATTTCAAACAAAAATATGCAGACGATCCAGAGTTTAAATATGATTCGGAAAAAGGGAGCAAAACTTTTCTCGCCCGGCTTCTTGAAAAACTGGGTGAACTTTTAAAGAAACTGTTCGGCTTAGGATCATTGTCAAAAGTCACTGATACCACTCTGTTGATTTTTAAAATTCTTTGTGGTCTGGTGATTTTGGTCGTTTTGTATTTTAGTGTCAGGTTGGTAATGAATCATCAGGGAAAATGGTTTTTTCAGAAGAAAAATGAATCCATTGCCATCGATATCAATAATACCGAACAATTAATTCAATCCGCCGATTTCGAACAGCTTATTTACGAAGTAGAAAAGCAGGGCGATACCCGCCAAAGTATCCGGTTGTATTATCTGTGGTTGTTGAAGGATCTGAAAGGCAAAGGACTGATTAACTGGCTTCCCGAAAAAACAAATACCGATTATCTTTCCGAGTTGCGTGATGAAACTTTGAGAGAAAAGTTTATCTATCTTTCCTATCTGTTCAATTATATCTGGTATGGCGAGTTTGCTATTACCGATGCCGATTATGTAAATGCCCGAAAAGCATTTCTAAATTATTTGAAAGGAGATCGTCAAAATGGATAAAACTCTCAAAATTTATTTGGGCGCGTTAATCGGAGTTATCATTCTGATTGTCTTTGTCGATATGTCGCGAACTAAACCCGTGGACTGGTCACCTAGCTATTCTCTGGATAATAAAAACCCGCTGGATTTGTACGTTTTTAATCACGAAGTTGAAAAGTTTTTCTCGAATGAAAAACTGAAACGGGTTACTGAATCACCATTTGAGTATTTCCGTAAAAACCACGAAAAAGCCAGTTATCTGATTATAAATCAAAATGCGTACAGTCAGATTGACACTCTTTTGCTTGATAAAGTGAAAAATGGAAGCACACTTTTTGTGAGTGCCGAAAATTATATCCGTTTTTTTACCGATACACTTCGATCGGAATATGGTTATATTGATAAGGATATCAGTCTGAATGAAAAAGACTCCGCCAAGTTGACTCTGACAATGGGAAACTGGAAAAATAAGGATTTTTATTTACATCCGGTTTTGAATACCTTTTCGTTTGTAAAACTTGATTCATCAACTACTACCATTCTTGGAAAAATGGAAATGTCAAACGGTGAAGTGTTTCCGAACTTTTTCAGGGTTAAGTTTGGCAAAGGCATGGTGTATATCAATAATCAACCGGAGATTTTTTCAAATGTTGCTTTACTGGATTCAAACAGTTCAGCCGATTATGTGGCGCATGTGTTGTCCTATATTCCAAAAGATAAACCTTTGGTCTGGTTTGTTCAGGGTCAGACACGTAATACAGGTAAACCGTTAAATCAATCAGCTCTTTCGGTGATATTCCGGTATCCGGCTTTGCGAATGACCTGGTTGTTGTTTATTTACGGAATGTTACTGTACATGTTTTTTAATGCCAAACGCCGACAAAGGGTTGTTCCGGTTGTAAAACCATTGAAAAATACTACGGTTGTATTTATCCAGACGATTGGTAATCTGTATTTTCAAGAAGGAAACTCAGCCAATATCATTGAGAAAAAAATCATTTATTTTCTGGACAGGTTGCGAAATAAATATTATTTGGATACGAGCAAACTGGATGATACATTTGTAGATAAACTGCACAGTAAATCCGGAAAAAATAAAGCATTGATTTATTCAATAGTGAATTATATAAAGCAATTTGAAAAAAATAAATCCGCTCTCCGGGACGATCTGATCAATTTGAACCGATGGTTGGAAGAATTTTGGAAAGAAACTTCTTGAGTTCTCCGAATGGAAACATAGAGAAAATCAGACAGATAAGAAACGTCAATAAATTGTACATTTTTAAATCGTAAATTGTAAATAAATAAAGATATGGAAAACGAACAAACAGAAGTAAACGACATTCGTTTCGAGTCGCGCATTGACCTGAGCAATCTGCAAAAAAACATGGAAGCTGTCCGTCAGGAATTGAAAAAAGTAATTGTGGGACAAGATAAAATGATTGACCATTTACTGGTTGCTATGCTTTCGAACGGGCATGTTTTGCTCGAAGGCGTACCGGGAATTGCCAAAACCATTGCAGTGAAACTGTTAGCAAGAACTACGACGGTAAAATTCAGCCGCATCCAGTTCACCCCAGATTTAATGCCGGCGGATATTCTGGGTACTTCGGTATTTGATCTGAAGAAAACCGAGTTTGAATTCCGTCCAGGACCGATTTTCGCCAATCTGATATTGATTGATGAAGTGAACCGTGCTCCGGCAAAAACTCAGGCGGCTCTTTTCGAAGTAATGGACGAACGTCAGATAACCATCGACGGAAAAACCTATAAAATGGATAAACCGTTTCTGGTTATGGCTACACAAAACCCAATAGAACAAGAGGGAACCTACCGTTTACCTGAAGCCCAGCTCGACCGCTTTATGTTCAAAGTAGTTATCGATTATCCAAGTGTGGAAGACGAATATGAGATTATCCGTCGGGAACACGAAGCGATAAGCGGAGATAAAACTGCAGATGTAAAAGCTGTGATTACCGGTGCTCAGATTTCTGAATATCAGGGAATTGTACGACAGATTATTGTGGAGCAAAACACAATGGAATATATAGCAAAAATTGTGAAGAACACTCGTGAAAATCCGTTCCTCTATTTGGGAGCTTCACCACGTGCATCAATCGCTATTCTGAATGCTTCAAAAGGTTTTGCAGCTTTACGCGGTCGAGATTTTGTAACACCCGAAGATATCAAGGATTCGGCTGTTGTGGTGTTGCAACACCGACTTATTGTATCGCCTGAAAAGGAAATGGAAGGCCTTAAAGCTGAAGAAATTGTAAAACAAATTATTGAATCGGTTGAAGTTCCACGATAAATGAAAATTTTAAAATCGTTATATATCAATTTCTTGTTTTTCTATGTCATGTTGGGTATAGGCGGGATGTTCTTTGTTTCATTCTTTGTGCAACGAATGTTTGATGTGTCATTGATAATACTGGCGTTATTTATTATCATTACCATCATTGATGTTTTTGTGCTTTATTCAGGCAAGAAAGGTCTGGAGGCTGAACGTGAATTGCCCGATAAGTTTTCGAATGGCGACGATAATCCGATTTATATTACTTTGAAAAATAATTACGGAATTCCTGTTTTTGTAGAATTAATTGATGAGATTCCTTTTCAGTTTCAGAAACGGGACTTTTTGATTAAAGAGCGTCTTGAAAAAGATGAAAAGCGGAAATTAGAGTATTCGTTACGTCCAACCGAGCGTGGTGAATACCTTTTCGGAAAACTGAATGTATTTCTGAAATCACCTATCCGATTGGTTTCAAAACGATATATTTTTTCCGAAAATGCCGTTATAGCGACTTATCCCTCGTTTATTCAACTTAAGAAATATGATATGATGGCTTTTTCCAGTCATTTGTTCGAATATGGTTTAAAACGTATCCGGCGAATCGGACACACGATGGAGTTTGAACAAATCAGGGAATATGCGCAGGGCGACGATATGCGTACCATCAATTGGAAAGCCACTTCGAAAAAGAATACCTTGATGGTGAATCAATATCAGGATGAAAAATCACAACCTGTTTATCAAATTATTGATACCGGACGATCCATGCAAATGCCTTTTCTCGGACTGAGTTTGTTGGATTACGCGATTAACTCTACATTGGCATTGAGCAATATCGTGTTGAAAAAACAGGATAAAGCCGGTATGTTCACTTTTTCCAAAAAGGTTGGAAACTTTGTGGCGGCAGATCGTCGTGCCGGACAAATGCAGAAAGTGATGGAATCGCTTTATCGCATTGATACGAATTTTCTGGAAAGTGATTTTAGCCGTTTGTATGTCGATATCAAACATTCGGTTACGCAGCGAAGTCTGATTCTGATCTATACCAATTTTGAATCGATGGATTCATTGCGCCGCCAGCTTGCTTATCTGAAAGGAATTGCCAAAAATCATTTATTAATTGTTATCTTTTTCGATAATACGGAACTTAACAGGCTAATAAATAAGCAAACCAAGAATGTACAAGAAGTATATGATAAAGTGATAGCCGAAAAGTTTGTTTTTGAAAAACGCCTTATTGTCCGCGAACTAAAACAACATGGTATCCAGTCCATTCTCACCCAGCCTGAAAACCTGACCATGGATGCTATTAATAAATATCTTGAACTTAAAGCGAGAGGAATGATTTGACAATCGTTCCTTCTGATTGGTTTTATGATTTTTTATTGCTCTAAATCTCCGACTATAGCTTGTTCTGTTTTTTCAAAAAGCGTATTAAAATCATATTCTTTTACAGCCATAGCCGGATGAACTGTGAATTTCAGACGAACTCCCAAGCCGAGAGGAAAGCTTCCGTATTGAAAAATTTTCCATGAATTGTTGATGGTTACCGGAACCACAAGTGCATCAGGAGCATATTTGCATAATATCTTTAATCCGTTAGAAGCAAAATGACCCGGTTTCCCGTCACGTGAGCGAGTACCTTCGGGATAAATTACTGTTGATCGGTTATTCGTTTGAATATATTCAGCCATTTTTTTCAAAGCAGGTAAAGCTTGTTTCGCATCTTTCCTGTCAATCAGTACCGAACCACCATGATTTAGATTGAACGAAATGCTGGGAATCCATTTTCCCAATTCAATTTTGCTTACATATTTCAGATGATATTTTCGTAAAAACCAACCCATACCGATAATATCATAAACTCCTTGATGATTAGAAACAAAAATAATTGGTTTTCCTTCGGGAATTTTATCTTTAAATTCAACCTTAGCGGTAATAAAATTTACGAGTAAAGTTTTAATCATAAACCAACCCAACAAATCGACACTACGTTTATGTGCCTCGTAGCCAAACACATGAAAGCAAATAAACTGAATAACATTAAAAATACACAGAATAATCAGTGTCAGTAAATAGGTAATGATCGAGAAAGGGATGGATAGAATTTTTTTCATAACGAATTAAATTATCAGTCTAATAATAGAATGCAAATTTAATAAAATTATTTTCTAAGTGAGAGAAACAATTAAAAATATATACAAAATGATTTCGATATAAGTCGTTCCTCTCGGTTTTGCCTAACCAAAGTCATTGTTATACCGTAAAATCACAGAGTGACAACACAGCGTTGTGTAGTCACTCTGCGCTGAGTTGATGCGACACACTGTGATGAGTTAGATAGTCACACTGTGATGAGTTAGATAGTAACTATGTTATAAAGAAAGGTTTTACAAAAGTTCTTTATGAATAAAGTCATTGAAAATCAAGGTTGTGTTTTGAACTTCACGAGTTTTAGTAATTTGTCATTGTTGCAAATAAAAAAAATCCCGTCATCACAACTGTAAAGACAGGATCTTTTACTTTTCACCTCTTCTCAAGGTGAGGGCAAGGGTGAGGTTATTTATTTTTTTCCACCCAAACTCTCGCGTTTACGAACGCTTCTACCCAAGGAGTGATTTGGTCGTTATTTTTGCGGTCGGCAGGGTAATTCGCCCATTGCCATGGGAATACTGCACGCTCGGGGTGTGGCATCATGACTAAATGGCGACCATCGTTCGAACAAATACCTGCAACTGCATAATCCGAACCGTTCGGATTGGCAGGATAGCATGCATAGGAGTATTTGGCAATCACATTGTATTCGCTTTCGGGTTTTGGCAAATAGAACTTTCCTTCGCCGTGAGCCACCCAAACACCGAGTTTACTTCCGCTTAATGAACCTAACATCACAGAGTTATTTTGTGGAATATCTAGTCCTACAAAACCGGATTCAAATTTATTCGAATCATTGTGTTTCATCTTGGGTTGGATATCGTGTTCAGGATTTACCAGTCCGAGCTCAATCATTAACTGGCAACCGTTACAAATACCGAGACTAAGTGTGTCTGAGCGTTTGTAAAAATTATCAAGAGCCAGTTTTGCTTTTTCGTTAAATAAGAATCCACCAGCCCAACCTTTAGCCGAACCCAGAACATCAGAATTTGAGAAACCACCGCAGAATACAATCATATTTAGTTCTTCGAGCGTTTCACGTCCAGTTGCAAGATCAGTCATGTGAACGTCTTTCACATCAAAACCGGCAAGGTACAATGCATAAGCCATTTCACGATCACCATTTGTACCTTTGTCGCGGATAATAGCAGCACGAATTCCGCTTGGTTTGCGATCTTGCGATAAACCAAACTGAGAGAACTTACCTTTGAAATCTTTGTTGAAATTAAATTGCAATACCTGGTTTTTATAATTGTTGAAACGAGCCGAAGCACAGATTTCTCCGCTTTGTTTTCGGTCAAGCAAATACGAAGAGCGAAACCAGACATCACGAAGTTCATTAATAGAAAATGAATAAGCTTCTTTCTTCCGGTAAATTTCCAAACGACGTTCAGCAATCGGTGTAGCAATGCGGGCAAAACCCACACCGTTTTCAGTTAGAATTTTCTCAACCACTTTCCGATCTTTTACCTGAATCAAAACACCCGGATTCTCAGCAAATAAAATCGTTACCAATGAATTTTCGGCAATAGATTCGAGGTTTACATTCAAGCCGCCTGTTGCATTTCCAAAACACATTTCAAGCAAAGTAGTAATCATTCCACCTTCCGAAATATCGTGACCGGCCAGAATCAGATTCTTTCCAATCATTACCTGAATACTGTCGAAAGCTGCTTTGAAGTATTCGGCATCCTGCACGGTTGGAACATCGTCACCCAGTTTATTGAGTGTTTGAGCCAAAACCGAACCACCGAGTTTATGTTTGTCGAAAGAGAAATCTATATAATATACTGCACTTTTCGAATCGTTTACCAATACCGGACCAACCGTTTTCTTTACATCCGAAACTTCTGCTCCGGCAGAAATAATCACTGTTCCGGGCGAGAAAACTTTTTCGTGACCGTATTTCTGAGTCATTGAAAGACTGTCTTTTCCGGTTGGAATATTGATTCCCAACGAACAAGCAAAATCTGAACAAGCTTCAACTGCTTTGTACAAACGGGCATCTTCACCCGGATTGTTACAAGGCCACATCCAATTGGCACTCAACGATACACTGTCCAGCCCGTCGGTCAGAGGAGCCCAAACAATATTGGTCAATGCTTCGGCAATAGCCAAAACAGAACCGGCTTCGGGATTTACCAACGCAGCCAACGGAGCATGTCCGATAGACGTAGCGATACCGTTTGTTCCACGATAATCCAATGCAACGACGCCCAAATCATTCAATGGCAATTGAATTTCACCGGCACATTGCTGACGGGCAATTTTACCCGTAATCGAACGATCCACTTTGTTTGTCAGCCAATCTTTACAAGCTACCGATTCCACCTGCAATACGTTTTGGATATATTCCTGCAGCTTTTCTTCGTTTATTTCTATAGAAGCAAACTTTTCATTAATTGTTTTGTCCGTCATTACCGTTAGTGGCGGTTTACCAATCATATAATCGAGTCGGAGGTCAATTGGTTTTTGGCCGTCCGCTTGTTCAAATACAAATTTCATATCGCCTGTTGTTTCTCCAACGACGTACATTGGGGCACGTTCACGTTCTGCAACACGGCGAACTGCTTCAATATCTTTTTCGCGGATAATCATACCCATACGTTCCTGACTTTCGTTACCTACAATTTCTTTGGCACTTAATGTAGGATCACCAATTGGAAGTGCGGATATATCAATTTTTCCACCGGTAGTTTCAACAAGTTCCGACAAACAGTTCAGATGTCCACCTGCGCCGTGATCGTGAATAGAAACAATCGGATTTTCAGCAGCTTCAGCCAATGTACGAATCACGTTTGAAACACGCTTCTGCATTTCAGGATTGGCGCGTTGAACGGCATTTAATTCAATGGCATTGTCGTATTCTCCAGTTACCACTGAAGATACAGCAGCACCACCCATACCAATTCGGTAGTTATCACCACCCATTACCACCACTTTTTCGCCAACGCCAACTTCGCCTTTCAATGCATCTTTTCGTGTTCCGAAACCAACACCTCCGGCGAGCATGATAACTTTATCATAACCATATTTTTTGTTGTTTTCCTCGTGTTCGAAAGTAAGCAATGATCCACAAATCAG
>JBBRTR010000101.1:0-10646 GCA_038244215.1 Bacteroidales bacterium | reverse complement strand
GATATTGTGAAAGCACTTGCTGCCGGAGCATACACCATTATGGCAGGTTCGCTTTTTGCCGGCGTTGAAGAATCGCCTGGTGAAACTATTATTTTCAACGGCCGTAAATTCAAATCATATCGTGGAATGGGTTCGCTCGAAGCAATGGAAAAAGGTTCGAAAGACCGCTATTTTCAGGATGGAGAAGAAGATTTGAAAAAACTCGTACCCGAAGGAATTGCAGCCAGAGTTCCTTTCAAAGGATCTTTATACGAAGTTGTATATCAAATGGTTGGTGGTTTGCGTGCCGGAATGGGATATTGCGGTTCACATACCATTAACGAATTACATAAAGCCAAATTTACTCGGATTACGAACGCCGGTGTTGCCGAAAGTCATCCACATGATGTATCTATAACCAGTGAAGCTCCGAATTACAGTCGTGGCGAATGAAGATAATTAATTATTGAAAATGAATAATTAATTAATTTAAAATCAGTTGCGGAATGAGAATTATTTGACCGAAACTGATAACTTTGCAATCCGGTTTGGGTTTTAAACAATAAATATTAATTTTATTCGTTTAAACCTCTTGTTCTGATAGAAATTAAACAATCAAATTTATTCAGAGAATTAATCATTAAAATATTTATGTAACGAGTTCTATACTATTGGACGAGTTCTATATTACTTTTAAAAAACTAATTATTTACACATGAAATCATCAGTATTTGCATTTTTAGCTTTCATTACTTTGTCTACAGGTTTGTTTGCTCAGGCCAATGATCCTGTTCTTATGAACATTAACGGGAAACCCGTTTTGAAGTCAGAATTTGAGTACATTTACAACAAAAACAATTCAAACAATTCGCTCGACAAGAAAACGCTGGACGAATATGTGGATTTGTTTATTAATTTCAAATTAAAGGTTGAAGAAGCCAAAGCGCAGGGAATTGATACAACCGCATCGTTTATCAACGAACTTGCCGGTTATCGCACACAATTGACAAAACCGTATCTGACCGACCAGAAAGTAGATGATCAGGTTTTGCAGGAAGCTTATAACCGAATGAAAGAAGATGTGGATGTTAGCCACATTTTAATTCGTATTGCTCCAAATGCAACTCCGGCTGATACTTTGAAAGCCTGGAATGAAATTAACGGTATTGCAAAAAGACTCCAAAAAGAAGATTTTGGAAAAGTAGCGAAAGAAGTTTCGCAGGATCAGTCTGCTGAACAAAACGGAGGACATATCGGTTGGATTTCGGCTTTCCGCACGGTTTATCCTTTCGAAACAATGGCTTATAAAACCCCTGTAGGTACTATTTCAAAACCGGTTCGCACCGCGTTTGGTTATCATTTGGTAAAAGTTCATGCACGCCGAAATTCGTTAGGAGAAATTCTTGTATCACATATTATGATTTTTACAGCACAAGGTGATTCAGCGAAAAATAAAGCGGCTAAGGCTACCATCGATTCTATTTACAAACGTATTAAAGAAGGTGATGATTTTGCTAAACTTGCAAAAACCTATTCAATGGACAAAGGTTCGGCTGCTAAAGACGGTGAACTTCCCTGGTTTGGAACAGGTCGTATGGTGCCTGAATTTGAAAGTGCAGCTTTTGCTCTGAAAGAAAAAGGTAATATTTCTGCACCTATTCTATCACCTTATGGCTGGCACATTATCAAACTTATCGACAGAAAAGGAGTTGATACCTATGAAAATTCAAAAGCTGAGTTGGAACGTAACGTGAAACGCGATGAACGTGCAAACCTTGGTCTGGAAGCATTTATTGCCAAATTACATATTGAATACAAACCGGTTACCGACACTAAAAATCTTCAGGAAATTACCGATTTGCTTGGAAAACGCAATCTGAATGATTCTGCTTTCATGGTGGATGTTGCCAAACTAAAGAAACCTTTGTTGAGTATTGCTGACAAGAATTATACGCAAGCTGACTTTGCTGCATATTTGAAGAAAAACAATTCATCGGAGAAAACAACCGCAGCTGAAAAAGTTGCTGAAAAATATACCACTTTTGTGAATGACAAACTGATAGCTTACGAGGATTCGCAACTCGAAAAGAAATATGATGATTTCCGTTTCTTGATGCAGGAATATCACGATGGAATTTTATTGTTCGAAGTGAGCAACCGCGAAGTTTGGGACAAAGCATCGAAAGATACTGAAGGACTTGACAAATATTTCAAAGCACACAAAGACGTTTATAAGTGGGAAAAACCTCATTATAAAGGCCGGGTTATTTATTGCAAAGACAAAGAAACATTCAAGGTTGCAAAATCTATCGTTAAGAAAGCAAATGCTGATTCGATTGACAAATATCTGCGTACTCGTCTGAACGACAGCATTCAGTATGTAAAAATCGATAAAGGTTTGTATGTTCAGGGAGATAACAAAGTGATTGACAATCAGATTTTCAAAACCAAAGATAAATATGAACCTTCAAAAGATTATCCATTCGTGTTTGTTGTTGGTAAAATGCTGAAAAACACACCGGAAGATTATACTGATGTTCGTGGATTGGTAACAGCAGATTATCAGGAATTTCTGGAAAAGAACTGGATTAAAGAACTTCGTGCCAAATATCCTGTAAAAGTGAATCAGGAAGTTTTGATGACGGTTAAGAAAAACTAACTTATCAGATTACGCGAGAATAAAAGTTGTTTCGATGACTTTTATTCTCGCGTTTTTGTATATAAATAATTTCAAATGAATAAATTCTCCTTTTTAATTTTGTTGGGTTTTGTTCTTTTTGCTTCGTGTGTCCATAAAACGGCCGATGTGAAACGTGAACCTTTGCTCGAAGTGGAAGGAAAATTTTTATACGAAGATGATATTCAACAAGTTTTGCCTCCAAACGTAAATAAAAAGGACAGTGCTGAAATTGCTGAAAGTTATATCCGAAAATGGGTTACTGACGTGTTGATGTATGAAAATGCAAAGCGAAATATCACCAATCAGCAGGAAATTGATGATTTAGTGGAGAGCTACCGTAAATCGCTTACCATTCATCAATACCAGCAAAAAATGATTGAACAACGCCTTTCGAGTGAACCCACAGAAGAAGAACTCAAGGCTTTTTACGATCAATACAGCGACCAATTGGTTTTAAAAGAAAATATCATTCAAGGTTTATTGCTGATAATTCCGCAAACGGCACCCAATATGAACAGCGTCCGCAGCTGGGTTCAGTCGGGCAATACGAAATCACTTGAAAACATCGAAAAATACAGTATTCAAAATGCGATCAGCTACGACTATTTTGGTGATAAATGGATGTCGTTTACCGAGATTCTGAAGAAAATTCCGGTACAGGTTCAAGATCCTGCTTCGTATGTTGCTACAAATCATTTTGTTGAAACTTCCGACAGTCTGCAACATTACTTTTTACGCATTAGTGCTTTTCATACTATTGGACAAGTGGAACCTTACGAAATGGCCAAAGACCGCATTTCAAATATCCTTCAGAACAAACACAAAGCCGATTTTATTTCGAAATTTGAAAAGGATTTGTACGATGATGCTGTTTCAAGTGAATCGGTAACTTTTTTCAAGAAGAAAAAATAGAGTTCGTAAGCGAATTTTCTCAAAAAAAATTGTGTTATAAATTCCGTCAAACTGTTTATTAAATTCCTTAATATTCCACAATTTGTTGTCAGTTTGGTTCGTAAAGACACAAAATACTTCAAAATCAAATGAATTAAAGTTTTTTTTGCGAGGGAGTTGTTTCTCCGCTCATAAATAATATGTAAATTTGCAATTCATTTAAATCCAATCGGTTTATTTTTACCGGATTTATCACTAACATATTACAGTCAAATCATTTTTATGAAAAAAATAATTCTTTCCATTCTTCTTCTTTTAAGTATTGTACCGTTCAGGTTGGCTGCTCAGTCACCTGCACAAAAAAATGTGATTGACGAAGTAATATGGATAGTCGGTGACGATGCTATTCTGCGTTCGGAAGTGGAAGAACAAAAATTGCGGGCTCAATACGAAGGAACTCCAATTCAGGGCGATCCGTATTGTGTAATTCCTGAACAAATTGCCATTCAGAAACTATTTTTGCATCAAGCCTCTCTGGATAGTATTACCGTGAATGAAACTTCGGTGATGAATCAGGTTGAAACCCGTTTGAATTATTTTATCGCACAAATTGGTTCAAAGGAAAAAATGGAAGAATATTTCCGCAAAAATACGACCGATTTACGTGAAGATTTACGTACCATGATTCGCGACCAACAAACCATACAGCAAATGCAACAAAAGCTGGTGGGTAATATTAAATCCACACCGGCCGATGTCCGTCGTTTCTATAGCAATTATCCAAAAGACAGCATACCAACAGTTCCTGCACAGGTTGAGCTTCAAATTATCAGTTTTGAACCACCTGTTCCAATCGAAGAAATAAACCGAATTAAAGACAAATTGCGTGATATAACTGAGCGTGTAAATGCCGGAACTTCCGATTTTTCGGTTTTGGCACGCCTTTACTCCGAAGACACGGAAAGTGCAAAACGAGGAGGTGAACTGGGTTTTATGGGCAAGGGACAATTGGTTCCAGAATTTGCTGCCGTTGCATTCAATCTCACCGATCCTAAAAAAGTTTCCCGCATTGTACAAACCGAATTTGGTTATCACATCATTCAATTGATTGAAAAACGTGGCGATCGGGTGAATGTCCGTCACATTTTAATGAAACCAAAAGTTTCTTTGGAAGCGAAACAAAAAGCCATTCACGTACTTGATTCAATCTCCGACCAGATTCGTCAAAACAAAATGACTTTTGAACAAGCTGTTCTGATTTTCTCACAGGATAAAAACTCTGCAATGAATGCCGGTTTAATGTTGAACGAAAAAAGTAATACTTCCAAATTTGAATATCAGGATCTTCCACCTGAAGTTGCCAAAGTGGTATATACCATGAATGTCGGAGAAATTTCGAAACCATTTTCAATGATTAACCCCACAACGAGCAGAGAAGTGGTGGCCGTTGTGAAACTAAAATCGAAAATTGAAAATCACGTGGCAAATATGACTGATGATTATCAAATGCTTAAAGGTATATACGAAAGCCGGAAAAAACAGGAATTCCTGAATGACTGGATTATCAAAAAGCAAAAAGAAACGTATATCAGCATTGATCCTGCCTGGCAAAATTGCAAATTTCAGTATCCGGGATGGATTAAGAAATAAGTTTGTAGTTAGCAGTCAGTAGTTTTTCAAAAGTACAAACTCATTGAAATCTAACAGAGAGAATATAAATTTTAGGCACAAGCACATCGTAATCCTCGGTGTGCTGTGTTTATTTATTGTATCTTCGTTACAAGCTCAACAGTTGCAACCAAAGCAGTTGCGCAAACAAGTGTTACAAAGCATTTCTCCTACAAAACCAATTGAGAAACCAACAAAAAAAGGAAAAATAAGAAAGCAGTTACCTGTTTTCAAACCCCTCGCTCCTATTGTAAATCCGCTCGAAAATAAAAATACCACGTTGGTTTACCTCGATAACTCGGAAACACTTTCGTTTAACAGAACGTTAAATCCTGATATTCAGATATTAAAAGGGAACGTCCGATTCAGACACGATAATGCCTTACTTTATTGCGACAGCGCCTATTTTTACGAAAAAGCAAATTCGTTGGATGCTTTTGGAAACGTTCGGATTGTGCAAGGTGATACACTTTTTGTTTACGGTGACCTGTTGTATTATGATGGAAATATCAAACTGGCTCGTATGCGTCACAACGTCCGCATGGTAAATCGAAAAACTACACTTACAACCGACAGTCTGAACTACGACCGTCAGAATAATCTGGCTTATTATTATACCGGCGGAAAATTAAAAGATGATATAAATACGCTGACTTCCATTTGGGGACAATATTCTCCTACAACAAACGAAGCTATTTTTAAAACTAAAGTCCATTTGGATAATAAGGATTTCACTTTAGATGCAGACACGCTGAAATACAACACGAAAACCAACATTGCTAATTTAGTAGGACCAACCCATATTGTATACAACAAAGAAACAGATATTTACAGTGACAAAGGCTGGTACAATACTTCTACGGAGCTTTCGATGCTGTTGAACCGATCGCTGGTGAAACACAACGATGGAAAAACCATGGTAGGCGATACCATTTTTTACGATAAAAAGAAAAAATACGGAGAAGGTTTTTCAAATGTGGTTCTGACAGATTCAGTTCAAAAAGCAACCTTGTTCGGTAATTATATTTATTACAGCGAAGACACGAAAAAAGGACTGGCAACCGATTCTGCACTTTTGATGGACTGGTCGTCGAAAGACACGATGTATGTTCATGCCGATACACTTTACACGTTTAAAGATTCGATTTATAACGTGGCTCATGGGTATTATCATGTACGGATTTATCGTGATGATATTCAGGGTTTATGCGATTCGTTGGCATATTCATCCCGTGATTCCATTATGAATATGTACGGCGAACCGGTACTTTGGGCTGAAGAAAATCAACTTTCTGGAGATTTTATTCAGGCTTTTACAAAAAATCAAAAAGTGGATAAAGTGCGTATTCAGGAATCCGCTATGGCTGTTCAAAAAGAAGATTCGCTTCATTTGAATCAACTATCCGGCAAAGAAATAATTGCATACTTAGACAGTGGACAATTACGGAGAGTGAACGTGAACGGAAATGCAGAAACCATTTACTATCCACGTGACGATAAAGATTCTACGCTGATTGGTCTGAATAAAACCCAAAGTAGTTTTGTGGTTATGTATCTCAAAAACAAAAAAGTGGAACGCATTGTCATGACTTCGGCAACTACCGGAATCATGTATCCGCTGACGGAACTATCCGGTGGCGATTTGTATCTGAAAAACTATATCTGGCTCGAAGACGAACGACCGAAAAACAAAAAAGATGTCATGCGCGTTCCTTCTAAAAAACCACGTGTGAAAATAGGCACCAGCAGTCTGATGAACAAAGTTTCAGAATCAAATGAGTCAAATAAAAATCAGGGGACAAAACCACAGCAAGTACCAAATAGTCCGCAACAAAGACAAAATTCAACAGATAAGAATAAACCATTTTAATCATTTTCTGTTTTTCAAAAAAACCAATCTTCCGACTGAACTTTTAATTCTTCTAAAGCATTAATGTATATAAAGATTTAAATATTAATATTATGAGAAAGATTACGTTTATTTTGGTAGTGATATTATTTCACTTTTCTACTGTAAATGCTCAGATTACTGATAAAGAGAAAAATTTAAAAACTATTAATAACGACACAATTAACGGTTGGAAAAAAGGCGTTGTAACAGGTATTAATGTTGCTCAAACTTCACTCGTCAATTGGGCGGCAGGTGGTGAAAGTTCATTTGCATTCAACGGAATGTTCAGTGGTTTTGCAAATTACAAAAGAGGAAATGATTCCTGGGATAGTTCGCTTGATATGGGTTATGGCGTTTTAAATCAGGGTCAAAAAGGATTTATCAAAACAGATGACCGCTTTGATTTACTTTCAAAATACGGAAAAAGAGCATTCTCCAATTTTTATTACACCGCACTTGTTAATTTCAAAACACAATTTGCACCGGGATACGATTATCCAAATGATTCTGTAAAAATTTCAAATTTATTGGCTCCGGGTTATGCTTTGGGAGCAATCGGACTAAATTACATCCCAAATGCTTATTTCAATGCTTTTGTGGCTCCATTTACCGGAAAAATGACGATAGTAAATGATGACTCACTCTCCGCTCATGGTGCTTATGGAGTAATTCCGGGTCAGAAATTAAAAACTGAATTTGGGGGTTATGCGCGATTCATTTATTCACGAAGTGATTTCAAAACCGGTATTTTGAAAAACGTTGCATTCACTTCAAAACTCGATTTGTTTTCAAATTATCTGAAAGATCCGCAGCATGTGGTGGTAAACTGGGAAAATCAACTGGCATTGAAAGTGAATAAATACATTACCGTCAATCTGAACACTAATTTGATCTATGATCATAACATTCAGATAAACGGTGCACCTGCCAAAGTCTAATTCAAGGAAATTCTCGGAATCGGATTTTTCCTGAAACTCTAATTTTCCATTATAAACGCTCCTTTTCAATAATTACCAACGCTTCTTCTACAGTTTCTACAGGAAGCTGGCAAACCTGATCCTGGCAAACATAAATAAATGTTTTAACGGGAGGGAGTCGGTATTCAAGCAAGGGTAAATTTTCGATTAGACCACCAGCAATGGTGACATTCGGCAAAAAGTTTTGTTGTATTTCGGCTGATTGTTTCAACGCATCATTTCCCAAAATGGCAATTTCGAAATACGGATATATCATTTTACCGGCCAAAATGGCCCAGTTGGCATAATATGCAGCTGAATCAGGAATCTCTTTCTGAACTTTCAAAAGCATTTTTTTTGCCGTATTCAGATAATCCTTGTTTTCAAATAATTTCCCTAATCGGAAAAAGACATGAGCTAGAACGGAATTGGATGCCGGAATGACGTTGTCGGAATATTCATATTTCCGCGCAATCAAACCTTCAGCTTCATCCGAAGTGTAATAAAACAAATCCATTTCTTCATTCCCAAAATGATTCAAAACTTGTTCCAGCAGTCTTTTAGCTAAATCAAGTAAGTGAATATCAAAGCTGATTTCGTATAAATCGATGAAAGCTGCAACTGTGAAAGCATAATCGTCCAAAAAGCCCGGTGTAGCGGCAACTTCATCTTTATAAATCCGATATAGAATTCCGTTGTCAGCAAGCATTTTATTTTCTAAAAATTCTGCAGTGCGAACAGCGCTGAGTTTGTAGTTTTCATTATTAGTTGCTTTAAAAGCATTCACGTATGCCGAAATCATAAGCGAATTCCATGCAGTTACAATTTTATCGTCGGTCGCAGGACGAACACGTTTATTTCGCTGATCCAGCAGTTGTTTGTTGGCTTGTTCCAATATTTGATGGAAGTCTGCTTCCAATATATTGTTTTCCTTTGCAAAATCCGACTTTTCTTTGACTGAATGGAGAATATTTTTTCCAGCTTCCCAGTTCCCTTTTTCCGTAACCTGATAAAAATTCAAAATTAGTTCAGCTGTTTTTTTATCTAAAACCGACTCAATTTCGCCTCGAGTCCACACATAGAATTTTCCTTCTTCGTGCTCACTATCGGCATCAATCGAAGTATAAAAGCCACCGGATTTGTCAAGTAATTCTCTTTCGACAAAAGCAATGGTTTGGTCAACAATTTCGGCATAAAGTGGTTTTTTTGTCAACTGAAAAGCATGAGCATACAGACTGATTAATTGGGTATTATCGTAAAGCATTTTTTCAAAATGAGGAACGAGCCAGTTTGAATCGGTTGAATAACGAGCAAAACCGCCACCAATCTGATCGTAAATTCCGCCCTGTGCCATCGCGTCAAGAGTTACGGTCACCGCTTCAAGTGCTTTTTTATTTCCAGTCAGATAATAATATTGTAGAAAAAACTCCAGACCGACCGGCATCATAAATTTCGGTTTTCCTTGATAACCACCCAATTTAAAATCAATCAATTGAATGTGATTTTCAAAATAACTAAGAAATTCATCTTTTGTAAAAGTTTGCGATTCTTGAACCTTAGAAAGCGGATTTACATTGATTCCTTCTGTAATGGAAACCGCAGCTTCAAGCACTCTTTTCATATCATTCCGATAAGTCTGATTCAACTGATTGAGTACATTCATCCATTGTTCGGGTGGAAAATAAGTAGCGGCAAAAAACGGACGACCATCCGGCAAAGCAAAAGCGTTTAAAGGCCAACCGCCCCGACCGCTGATTAACTGAGCTGCTTCCATATAAATTTGGTCAATATCGGGCCGTTCTTCGCGATCCACTTTGATACAAACAAAATTTTTGTTCATAAATTCAGCTATGCCATCATCTGAAAATGATTCATGCGCCATAACGTGACACCAATGACAAGCTGCATATCCAATGCTGATAATCAGCGGTTTATTTTCAGACTTTGCACGTTGCAATGCTTCCTCACACCATTCGTACCAATCCACTGGATTATCGGCATGTTGCCGTAAATACGGACTTTTAGAAAGGGCTAATCGATTCTGTTTTTTCATAAAGATAAAACAAATTGAAATCATATTAGTTTTTAGAAGGAATGTCCTTTGTTACGTCCTTTATAAATCAAACGCCTACTCTGTGAAGAAATCTACCATAATTACAAATGAACATGGTATAAAATCAGTTATTGAGTTACTTTTCTTATTCATTTATTTTTTGTAATTTTGCACCCCTAAAATGATTATCGATTAAACTGATAATCAGTTAATGCGTATTTTTCAGATGAAAAAATTTAAAGAATATACCGGCCTTAATCTTTCGGATGTTAACAAAGAATTGTTGCAACGTTGGACTGAACTTGATGTTTTCCATAAAAGTATTGAAATCCGTGAGGGAAAGCCTTCTTTCGTGTTTTATGAAGGACCTCCATCAGCAAATGGTTTGCCCGGAATACATCACGTAATGGCCCGTACCATCAAAGATATTTTTTGCAGGTATAAAACCATGCAAGGATTTCAAGTGAAACGTAAAGCAGGTTGGGATACACACGGACTTCCTGTGGAACTTGGTGTGGAAAAAGCGTT
>JBBRTR010000100.1:0-10654 GCA_038244215.1 Bacteroidales bacterium | reverse complement strand
GGTTTGAACGTTTTGATTCTGCATAAACAGATTCCAAAGCAATCCGGTACGGTAATTTTCAATCATAACCACAATCGGACCTTCATCAATTGCCAGATAGGAATTTGCAAACCAGTTTGTATTCAATGCAAAAGCATCTTTGAATCCATAATCTCCCCACATTTTATCTCCCAAAGTATAATAAAAGAAATGCAAAGCCCGCATACTTTCCACCGGAGTATAGGGAAATGAAGAAAGTGCTGCTGTAGGAGCAATCACACCAACATCATTGGTTGGTGATGAAGCGGTATAACCAGTTGGAATATCACTTGCAGTAAGTCCCCAACAATTTGTGCTGTACCCGTAGTTTTTTTGCGGATTCGTAACACAATATTGATAATTAATCCGTGCTTGAGCAGTATTTTGTGTCCAATAATTGGCGTAAACGTCGGATAGATTTGTAGGATTAAGGCCTAAAAATGAATAATGTGCAAAAAAAAGTGGGCCACCAGAATTAGTACCTAATGGCAAGGTAATGCCATAGAATGGTTTACCGTTTTTGATAGCTCCATTTCGTGCCCAACCGGTATCGTAAACTGATTTGGTAATAGGAAAAGTAGGTGAGGAGGCTGCCAAAACATATACTATTAATCCTTCATTCCAACCTGTTATGGGCATATTCATATCCCAATTATAAGTTGGTGACCAGTGCCAATATAATTTTTGCTGTCCGTTTTGTTGAAACCACGTCCATTCAATATTCTCCCATAATGTTTCGATATTAGCACACAGAGCTTTTTCATTCGCATTTCCATTTTTAAAATAAGACTGAACGCTAAGTAATCCCTGCATCATAAATGCAGTTTCAACCAAATCTGCTCCATTATCTTTTGTACCGAAAGGAATAACTTTTCCGGTAGTTCCATTCAACCAATGTGGAAAAGCACCGTGAAACTTATCAGCAGTATGGAGTAAAAAACTAACAATTTTATTCAGTTGATTATATCCTTGTAAACGGCTTATAAAACCTCGTTCAATTGCAACGGGAATTCCCATGATTCCGAAACCTGAACCGCCAATGGTTACCGTTTCCCCCGAACCGTAACGTTCACGAGCCAAACCTGAAACGGGATGTGCATAATCCCAAAAATAAGAAAATGTCTTTTTCTGAACCAAAGTCAACAAGCTATCGTCTGAAATGATTGGAAACTTCGGAGTCGGATCAAGTTTGGTCACAAAGTTATAACGATAGGAATCAATCAATTTTATTCCCAGATTTTCGCCTGTTGTAAGGTCAAGAGTGTAGAATGAATAGAAGTTTAATTTTTTGTTGATTTTAATTGAAAGGGCCTGCTGGTTTGCATCGGGAAGAATTGTAAATGAAGTATCGACACCATTATTAATGTTTAGAAAGTCAGGATTTATTTTCGTTCGATCTATCTTTTGAGAAAAGATAATATGAATAATTACTGTATCCGTTGAAACTTCAAAAACGCTTCCACCACTTGCAACTTCTATTCCGTTGATAGTTACAGATTCCACATAAGTGTTTACCAAAAGTGGTTCTGAAACCGGTTTACATGAAACAAAGAATGTAAGGAGCGTAAAAATACAGATTTGCAGAAGTTTCATATCCATTTGATTGTGTATTGTTTATAAAAATTCGGGGAGAAAGCTTTCGCAATCTCCCCGAAAGAATTTAGATTGAATGATTAATTCAATTGAGTTACTTCAGCATCATATAATGCTTTTGCTTCTGTAGCAGTCAAAGCTCTGTCATAAATACGAAGTTCGTCCATCGAACCGTTAAACCAACCCATCCAGTCATCAGTTGCAGGTGGAACCTGAACAATTTTTGTCATCCAACCACCGCCAATTACCATTTTATTTGCTTTGTTGAAAACAAGGTCACCTAGTGGAGGTTGAACTCCAGTAGCTGGTTTTTCAGCTGCATAACGATTAGCAATACCAGCAGCAGTACTTGCAGGAAATACCAATTTAGCACCATTCACATAAACACTGAAAGTAGAGGTCACATTGTCATATTCAAAGATAAGGTGCATCCATTTCCCTGCTTTAAGTGATGGATGTGGAAAGTTAATGAATTGATCTTTAAATGTTGCAGTTTGACTGTAGAAATAGGCTTTCAAATTCAAAGAGTCTTGAGGGGCAGCAAGAGTTCCTTGTCTGTCCTGAGCTAAAGAAAGGTTACCCCAGAATAAATTATCGTCATTACCAATTTGTAATAACATTGGAGTTGGAGCAGTTTCAGCAGGAATTTGAGGCTCGTTTAACCACATGGCTACAGCAAATGCTTTTAGTGTTCTAAGTTTACTTGCAGCAGGCAAATTATAAAGGAAATAACCAACGTTATTACCCTGGAAACCTGCTTTTCTCCGTGCTGTAGCATAGGTAACGTTTGCATTTTTAGCTGGAGTCATGCCGGTTATCGAATCATTTCCATTTCCATTGAATGGAAAATAAGCAACTAAATTTGCATTCGCAATAGTTGATGGATCTGTTTTCCCTGCATTCGGATCGGGCTCTGTTGTTTTGCAAGAAGTAAATGACATGCCCATGAATAGGGCTACACCAGCGAGTACGCTGAATAATTTAATTTTTTTCATAAAATTTTGTTGTTTTAAAATTTAAAATTAGAATTGTTTTTTTGTTTAAAATTAGGTTGTTAGTTTTTTCTGTTTTTTTTCTGTTTGTATTAGTAATTTGGATTTTGAATTAAATTCAAATTCAATTGTAATTGAGTATTTGGAATTGGGAAAACTTCATTTTTACCTGCAATAAAACCTTTATTCCCTAAGATACTTGCTGCTCTACCTGTTCTTACTAAATCGAAAAATCGATCTTCCTCCAACGCAAGTTCAGCTCTTCGTTCGTCCCAAATGCTTTGAATTGTTACTGAAGGCAAATCAATCAAATGAACTCTTTCGCGAACTTTATTTACAGCAGAGAGTGCTGTGAAACCACTTGACAAGGGAACATTTGCCCCTTTTGTCAACGCTTCGGCAAACATGAGTAAAACATCGGAGTATCTGATAATATGTACATTTTGGTCAAATCCGTACCCGTTATAACTCCATGTGTTTGAAGCAGAAGGCGTATATACTTTACCATTATAAACAGGGTTGGAACAAATTGTTTTAATGCTGTCGCCTTCCGGAGTTTTTGTACCACGATATAAGAAAGTGGTTAAAGCCCGAATCGAATCATGCCGAGTTGTAAAGAAATTAATCAAATCAGTGCTTGGTGTACAAAATCCCCATCCCTGCATATTAGAAGGTGAATTTCCACGTGGACCCTGAACAAAAGCATAGGTCAGATAGGTTTGATCACCAGTTGATTTTCCCAAAGCAGAACTTTGAATTTCAAATAATGATTCCTTACTGTTTTTGCCGTCCAAAGAAAATTCGGTTCGGAAGTCAGGAAGTAAATCAAAACGACCGGAAGCCATAATTCTATCGGTAAGAGAAGCTACAGAGTCCCAGTTTGCAACCGGATTGGCAAAGGATGCATGATACATATGTACTTTTGCTTTTATGGCCATAGCCGTGTATTTGGTTATTCGCCCTGCCCACTGTGAAGAATAGGATTCCGGTAATACGGCAATTGCTTCCAGTAAATCTTTTTCGGCAAAACGGTAAATAGAATCTTTTGATTCCTGCGTTTTTGCGGAAAGTTCTTCTGATGTCAGTATTTTATTTATGACAGGTACTTTTCCAAAAAGGCGAGCCAAATTGAAATAAGCATACGCACGAATGGTTTTTGCTTCACCGGCACATTGACGGGTATAGGCTTTATCGTTGTCGGTTAATAACGCACTTTCAAACTGAGGCATTTGAAAAATGGCATTATTGGCGCTACTCACAACATTGAAATTACCCACCCATAAATCATTTACTAAGGTATTAATGGGCGTAAATGAAAATAAATCCATTTCATTCATTGGTGGATTATCACCGGCTGTACTTCCTTTATCGGCATTATCCGATGTAATCTCAAAAGCACCAATATATTGAAAACCATGTACATTATCATCACGCATTGAAGCATAGGCAGCACTTATGGGCAGAAATATATTTTCAGATTTTGTATAATCCATTCCAGTTGAAGGAACGGTAGCTTCTGGACGAATATCCAAAAATCCCTGACACCCGGTAAACAATAAAATACTCAAAAGAAGCCCCCCAACCCCCAAAAGGGGAGTAAGAGATCGATTTTGAATATTTACTACGGTTTTAAACTTTTCTACTAAGTTTTTCATAATACTACTTTTTTTGTGTTCAAAGAATTTATTTATATAAATTCCCCTCTTAAAGCCCCCTTCGGGGGTTGGGGGCTATAAGTTAATTTTTAGACCGATGGTATAAACTGCCTGCATTGGATAGGTATTCGTATCAACTCCATTGCTGATAGGTGATCCGCTGACTTCAGGTGAAAAACCGTTATAGCTAAAATAAGTAAACGGTCTTTGTGCTGAAAGATAAACTCTCATATCTTTCATTCCCAATAATTTGTCAATCGTATATCCAACTTGTATATTCTGAATTCGAACGTACGAACCATCTTCTACAAAGAACGAAAGTGAATTTGCTATACCACCACTATTATACGCTTCAGCCGAAGGATAGGTAGTGGAATGATTGCTTGTTGTCCACGCATTCTGATAAAAATTCAAATCAAAATTCCCATCGGAAAACACGTTTCGGTTCATTCGTTTGGCATTCAGAATTTTATTTCCAAATTGCCCCTGAACTGTTACACTAACATCTACTTTTTTATATTTCATTCCAAAATCAATACCTGATGTCAGCCATGGAATTGCACTTCCCAACGACACTTTATCTGCTTCGGTTATTACATTATCACCGTCCTGGTCTTTGTATTTAAAATATCCTGCTGATCTGTATCCGGCAAAACTTACAGGATCACTTAAAGCTTGTCCTTCTGAGGCATAAACTCCTGCAATCTGATAACCCCAGAATGTTCCGATTGGATATCCTACTTTTGTTTGAGTTGCAAAAACTCCACTGATTGAAGCACCCGGAATCGGTGTATTTCTGCCATTCAGTGCCAAAACTTTATTGGCAATGGTGGTGGCATTGAATCCGATATTATAGGATAAATCATCATTTATTTTTTCAGTCCAGTTTAAATTCAACTCAGCTCCTTGATTTTGCACAGTTCCATTATTTGCCAATAAATCAGCTACACCACCACCGGTAGCAACCGGAGCACTAAACACAACGTTTTTTGTTATACGGTTATAATAATCTAATGAACCATTTAATTTTTGACCTGCCAAACTGAAATCGAAACCAAAATCAAATTCATTTACAACTTCCCATTTCAGATAGTTCTGAACAACCGTTTGAGCTCCAACACCTGTTACAAGCGTATTCCCAAAAACAGCTGAACTTGCAGCTCCGGTCGTTCCTAAAATAACTGCTGAGTTTGCCGGAACATTGTCATTTCCAAGCATACCATAACTGGCACGTGCTTTCAGAAATTGGAAGAAAGTTTGATTTTTCATAAAATCTTCACTCGACATTATCCAACCCAATCCAAGTGACGGGAAATATCCCCATTTATCTTGATATTTAGAACTTCCATCTGCACGGAAAGTCAATGTTGCCAGATACTTGTCATTGTAATTATAAGTCCCGCGAGTGAAAAATGAAATACCATTGTAAGTATAGCCACCGTCAGTTGAATACCTGTTGTCGAACGAACCATTGGTCAGATAAATAGATTGTTCATCAAAACCGGGTACGTTAATGGCAGTTCCCGTTAACTGAGATTGTTTTTCGATACGGGTTGATTGACCGAGTAAAACACTGAAACTATTCCTGCCAATTTTATCGGTATAGGTTAATAAATTATCAATAATCTGTTTTGTCGTCAAACTAAAAGTTTTGGTCAGATTCGAACTTGTAACACCCTGTGAACCGCCTACATTAAATTGTGGTGTATAATCCTGTGATTTATAAAATACATAATCCATGTTATAAGCAGATCTGAATTTTAATTTAGAACTCAGGCTGAATTCAGCGAAAGCAGAGAAAATTAAATTCATACCATCTTCTTTATTATTATTGTAATAGGCTGTTGCAACCGGATTTCCATATTGATTACCAAAACCATATTGTTGTGGAGAACCAAATAAAACAGGATATGCTGCCGTATTGGTATCATCATAAGGTTTATAGACCGGAGGATTTACAAATGCCTGAAAAAATGCATTGTTATCGGGGATGTTTTTTGAGTAATTAGAAACAACCGTATTAAATCCGATATTCAGCCAATCGGTTACTTTTTGGTCAATACGCCCGCGGAAATTATATCGTTCGTAATCATTTTTCGTATTCATAATTCCTTCCTGATAGAAATAACTTCCTCCAAATGAGTAATTTGTTTTCTCAGCTCCACCCGATATATCAATTGTGTGGTTATGTATCAGTGCATTTCGTACTAATTGACTATACCAGTCAGTGGAAGCAGGATAATTTGCAGCTACTTTGGGAACATAGCCGATTGTGTTGATATTTGCATCATTCAGCAATTGTACATATTGATCTTTGTTAGTCAGCTTCATGATGTTTACTGGAATCTGATATCCTACATATCCATCGTAACTAACATTCACCTGATTCATTTTACCTTTTTTGGTAGTAACCAGAACAACTCCATTTGCAGCACGCACTCCATAAATAGCAGCTGCAGAAGCATCTTTCAGTACCGTCAAATCTTCAATATCACTGCTGCTCAAAAAATTGATATTATCCACAAATACTCCATCAACAACGTATAAGGGATTTCCATAATCACCAATCGAACCCAATCCTCTGATTTTTACATCAGGCGCTTGCCCCGGAATTCCACTGTTGACAATCTGAACTCCAGCCATTTTTCCCTGCATGGCAGACATTGGATCGGAAGTGACTTGTTTCAATAAATCAGTTCCTTTTACGGTCGAAATCGGAGCTGTCATGTCTTTCACTTTCTGTGTGCCATATCCCACAACTACCACTTCATCCAATGTTTTTACGTTTGGAATCAATTGAATTTTCAAAACCGTTTCACCATTCACAGTCAATTCCTGTGGTAGATAACCAATGTATGAAACAACCAGAACTGCTCCGTTTGGAACTGAAATCGTGAATTTTCCATCAAAATTGGTAACTGTGCCATTGTTGGTGCCTTTTTGTAATATGGTGGCTCCAATCAAAGTTTCGCCGGTTTTTTTATCTACAATTACTCCATTTACAGTCAGGTTTTGGGCAAAAAGAGAACAGATGTTTATGAGTGCAATCAGTAAAATATAAATACTTTTTTTTCTCATGGTATAATGATTTAAAGTGTTTGTGATATTTGGATATAATTTTTTTTCAAACAAGAAAGTGCTGGTATTGACCTTTATTTTAAGTTGTATTTTATATGTGATAATACAAAAATAAATATTTTAAATTATTGAATGTTACATAGTTTCTGATAATAATTGCATAATTCACATGTTTATCAATAGTATATGTCGTCTGAATAATAGACATTCCAAATTAATGACTTTGTTTTATGTCGGTTTTAAATCCTAGCTTTTTTAATCCTTGATGAATTTCGGAATTGCTCATAAATAATTTCCAGAGTAATCCGCTTCTGTAATTTTCAATCATTACTGCAATTGGTCCTTCGTCGATCGCCAAATTACTATGTACAACTTGTTGTCCTTCTACTAAATCAAAATTAAACGCATCATAAAAACCATATTTACCAAATAATTGTTTTCCTTTGTCAAAATAAAAATGACGTAATGCATCAAGAGATTCTTTTGGAGTATAAACTATCGACGATAATGCTGCTGTTGGAGAGATTGTTCCGTTTTCTTCATTTGAATATAAATCATGTGAAGAATAACCGTTTATCGGATCGTCTGACGAAGTAAAGCCCCAACAAATTTCACCATAACCTGTATGCTTTTTAGGATTTTCTTTTGCATATGCCACCTGAATCAATGCATGAGTCCGGTTCAGCTCGAAATAATTTGTGAATTTATCTGACAAGCCATTGGGATTTAATCCTAAAAAAGAATAATGTGTGAAGAAGAGAGGACCGCCGTACTCCATTCCCAAATCGAGCTTCATTCCAAAATAAGTTTTTCCATTCAAATAGTAGTTTGAGTTAATATAACAATTCTCATACACAGAACGTTCAATCGGATAGGTAGTTGATGAGGCCGCTAGTACATAAGTTATCAATGTTTCATCAAAACCGGTGATTCGGTGATTCATTTTAAAACCATAATTTTTTGACCAATGCCAGTAAAGTGAATTTTCTGAACCTTGCGTATACCAATTCCATTCCACACTTTCCCAGAGTTTGGTAATTCGTTGAACCAAAGCAAGTTCATTGTCATTGCCGTTTCTGAAGTATTCACGGGCAGTCAACAAACCTTCCATTAAAAATGCAGTTTCTACTAAATCTCCTCCATCGTCAAATTGGCTAAAACTGAACACTTTCCCGGTTCCGGCATCATACCAATGCGCCCACGCACCATGAAAGCGTTCAGCTTTTTCTAGAAAACTAACTATTTTTCCAATTGCTTTTTCAGCGTCTTCGCGGCTGAAGTATTTGCGTTCAGCACCTGCAACTAAAGCCATAATTCCAAATCCTGTTCCACCGGTTGTAATAATATCCCCATGCACATCATTGCTTCGTTCGCGGGCTAAACCTGTCTGAGCTTGTGCAAAATCATAGAAATACCGGGTAGTATACCGTTGAGTCATATCCAACAATGCTTCATCTGTTGATAGTTTCACCAGAACAGAGATTTGAAATTTGAATGCATCCGGACTTTCTACAGACAAACCTTTAGGTAAAATCCGGTATAAATAGCTTTGTTCTTTATCCACCGGTTTTCCGAAGAAATCCATAAACGTATCGGCATTAGATTCACCTGCTTTTGTGAAATTTTTTCCATTATCAATTGAACGGTATATTTCATAAATGAAACCTGTGTGGTTTTTCCAGTTCAATTCCACATGTGCCGGATAAGCCATGGCTTTCAAGCCCTGAGGTACAATATAATTTGGAGTTGATGCAGCAACACAAAAACAAACAAGCAGCCCCCAAACCACTAAAAGAGGGAAGTTACTTTTACTTCCTAATATTCTATTTGAAAATTTTGATTTCATTTATCAAAGCATTTATCAAATCATAAATTGAATCTACTAATTCAGTTCCCCGCAATTTATCCCGAATTTATCGGGAGGGGCTAGGGGTTCTTTCTTTTCTTGTTCCCCTTTAGGGGCTAGGGGTTCGTCATTTTAATTCAAACCCTGTTTCTTTTACATCTCTCGAATTTCCACCAATAAATAATTTAAAATCACCCGGTTCAGTTCCATAAGTCATATCCAACCTGTGAAAAGCCAGCATGTCAGGCGTAATGGTAAATGTAACCACTTTGCTTTCGCCTACTTTCAACGCAATTTTTTCAAATCCCTTCAGTTCTTTTACGGGACGAGTCACACTTCCGATCAAATCACGGATATAACATTGTACGACTTCTTCGCCAGCCATGTTTCCGGTGTTGGTAACATTAACTGAAGCTTTTAATTCTCCTTTTTCAGTCAGAACATTGGTTGAAAGTTTTATATCCGAATAAGCAAATGTGGTGTAACTTAATCCGAAACCAAACGGATACAAAGGATCATTTGGACTATCGATATACCTTGATTTATATTTAGGATCGGGCAAATAATTAGGACGTCCGGTGTTTTTTTCGTAATAGAAAATCGGTACTTGTCCTACATTGCGTGGGAAGGTCATCGACAGTTTTCCGGATGGGTTATGTTCTCCGAAAAGCACATTAGTAACAGCTTTTCCGCCCATTGTTCCCGGAAACCAAACTTCGAGTATGGCGTCTGCCAGTCCACTTTCTTTCGATAAATCGAGCGGGCGTCCGTTCATCAAAACCACCACGATTGGTTTTTTCAATGCTTTCAGTTTTTCCAGTAATTCAGATTGAACGCCGGGAATGTTTATATTTGTACGGCTCGTTGCTTCTCCGCTCCAATCACAACTTTCGCCAATAACCATAACTATTTTATCCATTTTGCTTGCTGCAGCTATGGCAGCAGGGAAACCGCTTCGGTCATTTCCAATAACTTTGCAACCTTCGGTATAAGTCGTAGTCGATTCGCCATTGTAAAGTTTAATTTCGTCTAAAATCGATTTCATAAAATTCCAGTCACCGGCTGCCTTCCACGAACCGAGCAAATCGCGTGTAGAATTAGCCAATTCTCCAATAACAGCAATTTTTTCTCCTTTCTTCAAAGGCAAAGTTTGAATAGAATCTTTCAATAAAACCATTGATTTCTGAGCTACTTCTAACGCTGCCTGTAAATGTTCAGGTGAATACACTTCTCGTTTTTCTCGTGCTTCGTTACAGTATTTATAAGGATCGTCGAATAAACGAAGCATAAATTTCACGTGAAGAATACGGCGTACAGCTTCATTAATCATTTTTTCAGAAACCAAACCCTGATCAACTTGCTTTCTCAAATACTTTGCATACACCTGACCCTGCATATCCATATCCACGCCTGCTTTGATAGCTAACAATCCGGCTTGGGCGTCATCAGCAGCAACTCCATGATTCACTAAT
>JBBRTR010000099.1:0-10750 GCA_038244215.1 Bacteroidales bacterium | reverse complement strand
CTGCCATCGGCTCCATAAATGATAAACCGATTAATGTTACTGTAGATGCCTTTTGGATGGACGAAACAGAAATTACAAATGATAAATACAAACAGTTTGTATATTGGGTTCGTGATTCAATTGCATTACGTTCATTGGTAATGGCCGGAAGAGATGAATTTAAAATGAAATTTAAAGATCAAACCGAAGAACCTGATTCAAAATTTGCACGCTTAAACTGGAAAATGAGAATTCCATGGAATGCAAAAGATGAAGAAGTGAGACGCGTTTTGGATTCACTTTATTATGACGACAATAATTCATTAGGATTTAAGAAACAAATTGATCCCGGAAAACTAAGATATGAATATCATTGGATTAATTATGATCAGGCAGCACTACCCGCCAATAAATACGATGTAAATACCGGTGCATATCCTAAAGGTGCAATGGCCAGAGTTGATACTTCTTATATTAAAAACGGTGTTATAATAAATGAAACACTCAATCGCAGACTTTCCACACGTAAAGATCTTATTTCTACCAAGATAGTAAATGTATATCCCGATACCATCATGTGGTTACGCGATTTTCAGTATTCATATAACGATCCGAAAATGCGTATGTATTTCTCGCATCCGGGATTTGCCAAATATCCTGTTGTAGGTGTAACATGGGAACAAGCTCAGGCATTTTGCCAATGGAGAACTCAATTCTTCAACAATGCAAATGCAGTTGGAGGTCAGGATTATCGCTTGCCGACTGAAGCTGAATGGGAATATGCAGCCCGTGGTGGAAGAAATATGGCATTATATCCTTGGGGTGGAAATTATGTTCGGGATGCCAAAGGTTGTTACTTAGCAAATTTTAAACCGATGCGTGGAAGCTATACCGATGATGAAGGAGCCACAACGGTGAAAGTTGCCACGTACCCACCAAATGATTACGGAATATTTGATATGGCTGGAAATGTTGCAGAATGGACTTCTTCGGCATATAACTCTTCCAGTAGTACACTTATAGCTGATATGAATCCAAGTTTTCAGTATAATGCCAAAAATAGTGACCCTGATGTATTGAAACGCAAAGTTATAAAAGGGGGTTCATGGAAGGATATTGCTTATTATCTTCAATGCGGAGTTAAAACTTACGAATATCAAAACATAACCAGACCGTATATAGGTTTTCGTTGTGTTCGATCCTATAATGGTGAATAATTATTTTTATATCAAACTAAATTCAATACATAAAAAAAATGCCCGAAAATAAAACGAAATTTGACATTTGGTGGAATCTACCAGAAACAAAACAAAAACTTGGCGCAGCATATAGTTTAGGAGCATCAATTGTAATTATAGGAGCCATGTTTAAAATTCTTCACCTTGAAGGTGCAGGTTACATGTTAGGAGTTGGAATGTCGGTGGAAGCTTTAATATTTGCACTCGGTATTTTCGACCAACCACATAAAGAATACGATTGGGAAAAAGTGTACGATTTTGAAGGAGGTATTGTGTCAACAGGTTCAGCTTCCGGGAAATCAGAATCAATCTCAGCAACAGCTTCCAGACAAGTTGGTTTAAATTATAGTGAAACCATAAATGACGATGACGTCAAAAAACTATCAGAAGGAATTAAAAACTTAACTGTCACAGCGCAACAATTTGCAGGCTTATCTGATGTAGTGGGTGCAACAAGTCAATTTGTAAAAACTATTGACAGTGCATCGGCAACGACCGGAAAATTCATAACCAGTCAGGAATCATTAAACAATGCTACCGGACACTTATCGGGTTCATATCAGGGGATAACTACCGGGATGGAAGCTGTTGAAAAAAACACCAAATTATATGCATCTAAAGTGGAAGATATCAACAAAAATCTATCTTCTATCAATACTATTTACGAAATTCAATTAAAGAATATTCAAGCACAATCTGAAGGGCTTACAAAACAGACGGAACGAGTTCATATTGTTACTGACGAATTGGGTGTTATTGCAGCTGAAGTTCAAAAAATGAAACTAGCAACTGCATTAGCTTCTGAAGAGACAGAAAAATTCAAATTAGGCACAACCAAATTATCGAAACAGGTTGCTGATTTGAATCAGGTTTATGGAAACATGCTGAATGCATTGAGTTAAATACTTCGTGAAATTGTAAGTCAAAAAATTAAAGTTAAGTTCGAATGAGTGGAGCAAAGAATTGTCCCGAAACGCCCAGACAAAAAATGATTGGTATGATGTATTTAGTCCTGACAGCAATGTTGGCATTAAATGTATCAAGTGACATACTAAATGGGTTTACAATGGTGGATAATAGCTTACATACAACTATTGAATCGGCTGAATCAAGAAACAAAGCACTTTATTCTGATTTTCAGAGTTTGTTTAATAATAATCCTACGAAAGTAAAAGAGTGGTTAGACAAAGCAAAGGTTGTAAAAGCAAATTCCGATGAGCTTTTCAATTATCTGGAGAATTTTAAAGTTACCCTTGTGAAAATGACGGATAAAGATCATGCTAAAAAGGGAGCTTATGTTGATTCAATTATAGCAAAAGATAACCTGGATGTACCGAGTCAGTATGGTTTAAAAGATAAAAATGCAA
This sequence comes from Bacteroidales bacterium, assembly GCA_038244215.1. Lineage (GTDB taxonomy): Bacteria > Bacteroidota > Bacteroidia > Bacteroidales > Paludibacteraceae > Paludibacter. The sequence goes on along the minus strand of JBBRTR010000099.1, from coordinate 8,166 downwards.
TTATTTTAAAACAAAAAATTGAAAAGTATAAGAATTTCCTGATTTTATTATCTGCCGGTAATCCAAAGAAACAGGAAATGTATAAGGAAATTTTTGCAACAAAGAACGGAAAAGAAGGAAAGTCCTGGGAAGAAGCTACTTTTGAAATGATGCCTGTTTCGGCTGTTGTGACGATCCTTACAAAATATCAAAGTGATGTACGTGCTGCAGAAGCTGAAATAGTACAGTTTCTAAAAGCCCAAACCGATGTGAATGACATGCGGGTAAATAAAATTGAAGCTTTGGTAATTCCAGATTCTCGATATGTAATTCGAGGTGATCGCTATAAAGCTCAGATTGTGCTTTCAGCTGTAGACACAACCCAAAATACATCATATTATATAAATGGAACTAACATACCAAAAGGACGATATGAAATTGGTTGTACCTCTGTTGGAATGAAAACGTATTCAGGACAAATCACTATACCCGGAAATGATGGAATCACACGATCTTATCCGTTTAAAAGTGATTATATGGTTGGTGAACCGACCGCAACCATGTCAAATGAAGATTTGAATGTGGTTTACAAAGGAATTGATAATAAATTCAGCATTTCTGTTCCGGGAGTCGCAGCAGCGGATATACGGATATCGGTTGTAGGAGGTAGTTCAAGTTTGAGGTCACCCGGAAGATTTATTATCAGACCTAACCGGGATGATGAGATACGAATTAATGTATTTGCAAAAATCAACAAAAAAGACTTGGCTATGGGCGGCGGCACATATCGCGTTAAATATCTACCTGACCCGAAAGCATTCTTATTGCCAAGCGAAAGTGGAGCAAAGCAAATCAGAGGTGGTTTTATGTCACCAGCAGCATTAAAAACGAGTCAACTTATCGCAAGTTATGGAAATGATGAACTGGTAAAAGCAAATTTCTCAGTCACTCAGTTTACCATGATTGCCAAGGGATTATCTCCTCAAACTGTTTCAGGTGCACGGCTGAGTACCAGTTTTATTGATAAATTGCTTAAAGGGGACATATTAATGATTAACAATATAAAAGCAGTTGGACCAGATCAAAGAGTCAGGGATTTAGGCTCTATTAGTATACAACTTTAAGTTTGCATAACTTTAAAATAAAAAATTATACAATATGAAAAAATATTGGATTCTTTCCTTTCTAATTATAATGTCTGTATCAATACAAACATTAAGAGCTCAATCGACACCCATGCCGTTTTTTGATAAAAACGGAACTGTGGCATTTCAGACGACTTCCATGAACGCATTAGCAGATACTATTGCTGTTGTTGATCACCGTTGGGACGATGTTGTGTGGTCGCGAATTGTATACCGTATTATTGATATGCGTGATAAACAAAATTATCAGCTTTATTTTCCATCGGTACCCAATGAACAATACCGCAGTTTGTTTCGCTTAGTTATGGATGCCGTTGTGGATGGTAATTTAAAAGCGCATCCCAAAATGGAACGCGATATTCAACCAGCTTATGCAAATCTTCTTCCAACGGATAGTTTGAAGAGTATATTTGAATACATTACAAACGATACCGTAAATAGAACAATTACGAAGGATCCTTTAATTATGGATGACCCTATCACCCGTAAGCTTACAATAAGTAATTTTTTATACCCCGCGTATGTAAAGGAACAACTGAAATTTTTAATTCAGGAGATTTATTTCTTTGACAAACATACCTCCAGAATGTATGCTAAAATAATCGGAATTGCTCCGTTATATGCATCGACTGAAGGAAATGTGAGTTTGGGAGCAAGTAATGATGCCTGGAGTTATTTTCAGAGTTCAGTTTTGTGTTGGTTTCTTTTTGATGAGCTAAGACCTTATCTTGCAAAACAATATGTTATTCCTGAGGGAAATGATTCACAACGATTGACCTATGATGAATTTTTCGCTCAACAATTGTATTCAAGTTATGTACTGGGCGACAGCAACATGAATAACAGAATGTTACTCCAATACTTGGTTAATCCAACTAAAATAAGAAAAGAACAGCAACGTATTGAAACAGAATTGTTGAATTTCGAACAGGATCTTTGGGAATATTAATCAGTATTCTATTTTTTGAAATTATAAATTATATAAAAAAGACGACCTCAAGTCGTCTTTTTTTATCTCAATGCTGCATACACATTTAAAAAACAGTAACTTTGCAAAGACAAATCGGTATTACTTGATGAAAAATACCAGACTCAACATTTAAAATATGAGAAATATAATACTTGCCGACAATCAGGACATTACCAATGCCGGTTGGCATTATTTGCTTGAAAAGAACACAAACATTTCTGATATTCAGGAAGTAAGCCAAAAAAGTGATTTAGTAAACTTACTTACAGAACTTCCAGAATCGTTGGTAATACTGGATTATACTTTGTTCGATTTTGAAAGCGTAAATGAATTAATTATACTTCAATCAAGGTTTAAAGAAGCAGACTGGCTACTCTTTTCAGACGAACTGAGCGATGAGTTTTTGCGTTTTCTGCTTTTCAATACTACTTCTTTCAGCGTTTTGCTTAAAGACAGTTCGATGAATGAAATTCAGACCGGTTTGAATGAAGCGCTGAAAGGTAAGCGCTACATTTGCAATCATGTAAGTAATGTTATGATTGACAATACAAAAAATCAAAACAAACTTCACCCAAGGCAAGTATTGACCGTCACTGAACAGGAAATTCTAAAAGATATGGCTTTAGGAAAAACCACAAAGGAGATTGCTTCCAAACGAAATGTTAGTGCTCATACAATTATGACACACCGTAAGAATATATTTCGAAAAATAGAAGTGAATAATGTTCATGAAGCCACAAAATATGCCATGCGTGCAGGGATTGTTGATATGGCAGAGTATTATATTTAATTTACGATTTAATCATTTACAATTTACCATTTAAAAGTGAATATTGCTGCATTATTATCAGGAGGAGTTGATAGCTCGGTTGTGGTTCATCTGTTGAAAGAAGCAGGTTATACACCCGATTTGTTTTATATTAAAATTGGAATGGAAGATGATGAATTATTGCATTGTACTTCCGAAGAAGATATTGAAATGGCTACGCTGATTGCTCATAAATACGGATGTAAACTCGAAGTTGTTGATTTACACAAAGATTATTGGGATAATGTGGTGGATTATACCATCAAAAAAGTAAAGCTTGGACTTACACCAAATCCGGATGTGATGTGTAATAAGCTGATTAAATTCGGGGTATTTGAAGAACGTGTAGGCAAGGATTTTGACAAAACTGCAACCGGACATTATGCAACAACGACTGAAATTAAGGGCAAAACCTATCTTTCAACAGCCAAAGACCCGATAAAAGATCAAACTGATTTTCTGGCTCAGATTAATCATCTTCAGGTTTCCAAACTTATGTTTCCAGTGGGACACATGATGAAAAATGAAGTTCGGGATATTGCCGACAAAGCAAATCTTCCAAGTGCCAAACGTCAGGACAGCCAGGGAATATGTTTTCTGGGCAAAGTGAATTACAATGATTTCATTCGTCGTTATTTAGGCGAAAAAGAAGGTCCGATTGTCGAATTTGAAACAGGAAAAGTTCTAGGGAAACACAAGGGTTATTGGTTTCACACGGTAGGTCAACGGAAAGGTCTCGGACTTTCGGGAGGACCGTGGTATGTAATTAAAAAAGACATTGCAGCTAATATTGTTTACGCTTCAAAAGGCTTTGATGCGGAAGCACAGTTTGGTCTTGAATTTACAATGCATGACTTTAATTTTATCACGGATAATCCATGGGAAAATGTGACCGATGAAATTGAAATCACTTTTAAAATAAGACATACACCGGAGTTCACATCAGGTAAAATTTCAAAAACGACTGATGGTTTTCACTTGATTTCAAACCAAAAACTTCAGGGAATTGCTCCCGGGCAGTTTGGTGTAATTTACGATGCTAAATCAGAGATTTGCATTGGAAGTGGTGAGATTATCTAATCTTTTGTCGAATAAAGCTTTTAAAACAACAATATATTATCTAATGTTGTCCGGTAAGAATATTTAGATTCTTCACTTCGCTCTGAATGACAGCATTTAAACAAACACTGATTATCAATATTTTAGATTCCTCTACGTCGGGCCGGATCGGAATGACACTGACACTACTTTGAGATTTCCGTTGCTGAGAAAATTTTGATATAAAGGAAATAGTTGGCAACGGTTATATCACACACGGAGTAGCTGTCATTCAGAGATAAGCGAAGAATCCATAAACCGGATTTACAACCAAAATAAAATTATGTCATTTCGAGCGAAGTGAGAAATCTAAAGTTTGAAAAACAAAATGATATTTGCCGGACAACAATGTACATTATCTTTAAAATAAATAATTTATGAAATCAAAAAGTTTATTTATCTTAGTATTACTCTCTGCTGCACTGCTGTTGCAAGCTCAGATTAAAGTTGCATCTGTTTTGGGTAGCAATATGGTTTTGCAACGAAACTCTGAAGTCAAACTTTGGGGAACGTCCAAGTCAAACGATAAATTGACGGTGACTGTGGGTTGGAGTAAAGTAAAAACTACTACTGTCTGCAATGACGAAGGCAAATGGTTGGTTAAAATAAAAACTACCGAAGCTGGTGGTCCTTACAGCATTGTTATTTCCAATTCAACACAAAAAGTTGCCTTAAATAATATACTTTTGGGCGAAGTTTGGCTTTGCTCCGGTCAGTCTAATATGGAAATGCCTATTATGGGATTTAGTAACTCGCCTGTAAACGGTTCTTTTGATGCACTTTTAGACGCTGACAATAATAATATCCGTCTGTTTACAGTTAAGAAAGCTTCTTTGGCATCACCTCAAGATACCTGTGAAGGCGAATGGACTGCAGCAACTGCCGAAAGTGTTGGGAAATTCAGCGCTGTGGGGTATTTCTTTGCTAAACAACTTCAACAAAAATTGAATGTACCTATTGGAATGATTTGTTCCAGTTGGGGTGGTTCTCGTATTGAAGCATGGATTAATAAAGAGAATATAGCTAAATTCCCGGAATCACTGAAATCAACTACTCAGGAAAAAACGCCACAAAACCACCGTGCGTCACAATTATATAACGGAATGATTTATCCTTTAAAGAACTATGTTATAAAAGGTGCTATTTGGTATCAGGGTGAATCCAATCGTAGTGAGAGTCAGTATTATGCAGGTTTGATGGGTGGCCTGGTCGAGAACTGGCGAAATGATTTTGGTGTTGGTCAGTTTCCATTTTATTTTGTTCAAATCGCACCCTATACGTATAACAATAGCAAAGATATTTTATCAGGGATATTTTGTGATGAGCAATTTAAAGCAAGTCTTACCATTCCCAATTGTGGCATGGTGGTAACAACTGATATAGGCGAAGAAAGAAATATTCATCCTTCAGAGAAAGCTACTATAGGAAAGCGACTGGCAGCATGGGCTTTTTCTGAAACTTATGGGAATAAAGGTGTTCCACACAAAAATCCATACTTCAAAGCTGCTGTGGTTAAAGATTCTGTTATGTTGGTTTCTTTTGAGAATGCGACATTAGGAATGAGTTCTTTTGGAAAAGAACTCTCAAACTTCGAAGTTGCCGGCGAAGATAAAGTGTTTTATCCCGCGAAAGCAATTATCGTTATCAATTCAAAACAGATAACTGTTTCAGCAAAGAATGTCAAGAATCCTGTTGCAGTACGTTATGGATATTGTAATTTTCCTCAGGGGAATGGTTATTTGTTCAGTACTGCGGGATTACCCGTACCTTCTTTTCGTTCGGATAATTGGTAGGAGGCAACTCAACTACATTAGAAATAAAAGGTTGATTTGCAATGCAAATCAACCTTTTATTGTAACTACTCAGCACCCCTTCTATTGTTTATATCAGCTATTTAGTTATAAATTTAGTATTGAAATTTGCTAAAATGCTCAAAAAACATCAATATTGTTGCGAATTAATTTTGAATAACGCTATAGAGCTCCCCCTTCAGGGGGTTGGGGGGCTGAGTAGTTAGCTTTTATTTGATTATTTTATCGCTTCAAAAGCCTGTTCAATATCTGCCTTTATATCGATAATATTTTCAATACCGACAGAGATTCGCAATAAGCCGGGAAAAACGCCGGCTGCTATTTGATCTTCGGGTGAAAGTTGTTCGTGCGTAGTTGTTGCCGGATGAATTATCAATGTTTTAGCGTCACCTACGTTTGCCAAATGGCTGATGAGTTTTAAATTATTGATGAAATTATCAGCTTTTTCAGCACCTCCCTTTAATTTGAACGAAAGTACACCTCCAAATCCTCTTGTCAGGTATTTTTTGGCCAGTGTATGATACGGGCTACTTGGCAATCCCGGATAGTTTACATATTCAACAGCCGGATTCTTTTCGAGCCATATGGCTAGTTCCAAGGTGTTTTGAACATGGCGTTCTACCCGTAAGGAAAGAGTTTCTAACCCTTGAATCAATAAAAATGAATTAAATGGACTGATGGCATTTCCCCAATCGCGGAGACCTTCAACCCGAGCACGAATATTAAAAGCTATATTGCCAAAAGGGCCGTCAAATCCGAAAACATCCCAAAAGACCAATCCATGGTAACTGTCCGATGGCTCGGTGAAAGTTTTAAACTTTCCATTGCCCCAGTTGAATTTTCCACTATCAACAATAACACCACCGAGTGAAGTTCCATGACCGCCAATCCATTTGGTAGCCGATTCAACCACGATACTTGCTCCGTGGTCAATCGGACGGAAAATTGCACCGCCAGCTCCAAAAGTATTATCCACAATAAGCGGAATGCCATGTTTATCAGCAACTGCTGCTACAGCTTCAAAATCAGGGATATTTAAATCGGGATTTCCAATAGTTTCCAGATAAAGTGCTTTGGTTTTGTCGTCAATTAGTTTCTCAAATGTTTCAGCGTCATCGTTTCCTGTAAAACGAACTTCCACACCAAGACGTTTGAACTGGTTTTTGAATTGATTATAAGTTCCACCGTACAAGTGTGTAGAGGAAACAAAATTATCACCAGCTTCCAGAATATTATTCAAAGCAATAAATTGAGCTGAAAGTCCGGATGAAGTGGCTAAGGCAGTCACGCCACCTTCCAGAGCAGCAATTCTTTTTTCAAAAACATCCGTTGTCGGATTCATCAAACGGGTATAAATATTTCCGAACTTACGTAAAGCAAAAAGATCAGCACCATCGGCTGCATCGTCGAATACGTATGAAGTAGTTTGATAAATGGGTACTGCACGCGATTTGGTTGTTCCGTCCACTACCTGACCTGCATGCACCTGCAGCGTCTCGAATTTGTAATCTGTCATGATAAATAGCCCCCTAAATCCCCCGATGGGGGACTATTAGTTACTACAGAGGCAATAGTTTATAATTATTTAGTTTAAAAGAAATTTCTTAAATTCCCCCTTCGGGGGATTAAGGGGGCTTTATAATGGGTATTCCTCAAAGGCGTAAAGTATTGTTGAAAGATAGCGTTCGCCGGTGTCCGGGAGCAAAGTTACAATCATTTTGCCTTTATTTTCGGGACGTTGTGCCAAAACGATGGCAGCAAAAGCAGCAGCTCCTGAGGAAATACCGACTAAAAGCCCTTCTTGCTGTGCCAACTGACGTGAAGCGAGAATAGCCTGATCGTTGGTCACCTGAATGACTTCGTCCACTACGCTTGGGTCATAGTTTTTAGGAATAAATCCGGCACCGAGACCCTGAATTTTATGAGGACCGGGTGCTCCTCCCGATAATACGGCTGAATCAGTTGGTTCGACAGCAACAATTCTGACTGCCGGGTTCTTTTCTTTTAGGTAGGCTCCTACTCCACTTATTGTTCCGCCTGTTCCTACTCCGGAAACAAAAATATCTACTTTTCCATCAGTGTCTTTCCATATCTCATAGCCTGTAGTCCGTTTATGAACCTCAGGATTAGCCGGGTTTTCAAACTGCTGCGGAATAAACGAATTTGGATTTTCAGCGTGAAGTTCCATAGCGCGGGCAATTGCACCTTTCATTCCGGTGGATCCAGGAGTCAGTACCAGATTGACTCCAAATGCTTTCAACAAATTACGGCGCTCCATGCTCATGGTTTCGGGCATAGTGAGGGTGAGTTTATACCCTTTAATAGCAGCTACCATTGCCAGCCCGATACCGGTGT
>JBBRTR010000098.1:0-10860 GCA_038244215.1 Bacteroidales bacterium | reverse complement strand
CGGCAAATGAAGTTGATTTTATACGTGAAAACATGGGGAAATTACCTATTTATAAAATTGCAATCCATTTAGGTCGGTCGGCAAAAGGGGTAAAAAGTCAAATCACAAAAATAAAGCAGATTGAAAATGTAAAAAGTTACGATAAAACTGCTGAATTTGAATTTGATGATAATGTGCCATTTGGAGTCGGGAAGCACTTTGAATTTAAAACAATGCTAAACTCAATGGATGTAGGTCAAAGTTTTGAGTATATGCAATCGGAACGAGCAACAATGAACAATGTGATTTCACTTTTTGACGATAAGATTTTTAAAACCAAATTAATTGACACTAAAACTAGAAGAGTATGGAGGATATTTTAAATAACGATAGAATCAGGATAGGCAGGCACATTGCCGAACTTCGCAAAGAAAAAGGTATTTCGCAAATAGAACTTGCAGAATTGTCAGGCGTTGGCAGTTCACATATAGCACGAATTGAAACAGGTAAATATTCGGTTGGCATTGATACGCTTGCCAAGATCGGAAGTGTTTTTGGAAAAGAAATTACTTTTCAAGAAAAGCTATTTCGTCATCCTGAAAAGAAAGAAACCGAATGGACGAAAGCTCCCAAATAACAAACTTGTTACACGATTGCTTCACAGCACACAAAAACAAGCACATATAGAAAGGTATAAATCAATACAATAAAATAAACTGACATTCAGATTCCGGTTCTGAAGGTCATGGGTTAGAATCCCATCGGGGTCACTTTTATAAAGGATAAATAGCACAAAAACAGCTATTTATCCTTTGTTTTTCAGAAATAAACGAAAACAAAGCCACAACTGTATAAAACGGAGTTGGTTTTGCCCAGTTAAGGGATTTAGAAATTTTATTTATTTTTTAGCACTTCGTAGCCAGGCCATAAACATTTTTACTTCCGTATAATTCAAAGCTGCACTCAACATTTCGTATATTGAACCTGATTCAGAACCGTTTCGGATTAATTCTCTTGCCATTTCACGCTTTTCTACTGAAATAAAGTCGTTTATGTCTAGTTCCCCACTAATTATATATTTCTCTAAATGGGAAATAATGGTTGTTTTATTTAGATTTCGGGTAAATGCAATTTCATCAATCGTTTTACCATCTTTATACATGGACAGTGAAATGCGGAAGGTTTCACCAACCGGTTTTTTTTCTTTCTTTTCTTTTCGTTTTTCCTTTTCGTCCATCAACGACTGCAAGTTATTTTTCTTGCAATATTCAAGGATTACATCCAAAAACGCTTTTCCATATTTATCTACTTTTGCAGATCCGAAGCCACTTATTTGCAACAAATCCTTCTCATTCTGAGGTAAATAATCCGACATTTCCACAAGCGTTTGAGTTCCGGCCACAATGTAAATCGGCAGATCCCGCGGTTCACACAACTGGTTGCGAACGGCCATGAGTCGACGATACAATTCTGGTTGTCTCGTTTCTGTTTTTTTGGTAGAAGATACTTTGGCATAAGCATTTACGCTAAATTCAGGTAAACGGAACGTATTTTTCAAAATAAAATAATCTTCCACTGTAAATTTCAGTTTAAGACATTTCATTAAGTGAATTTTCTGAGTTATATTTGAGAAAATCATAGTAATACCATCATTATATTCCGAAGCATGAGTTCGACTGTCTGTTACAGCAGGCGATTGACGCAAAGTCTCAGCAAGATTATTCATCTTATCGGAAAAGAAATCTATGGCTGCATCAATTCGGGTTTGTAAAAATTCATCGTTTACCGGATGTTCTTCGAGGATGTTTTTAATCTGAAATTGAAATTTCCCGGCGATTTCCTGTATAGCTTGTGTTTGCCGTAGCAAATCGGTAAGATAAGGAATCGTTTCTTCATTGAATGAGCTTACAACTTCTTTAGTATCGTTCAATAATCCTGAACACTGACCTACCACATTCTTGAAATCAAAAAGTTGCATCAGAATAAAGCTTCGGTACAGATTCCGTGACTCATCCAATTGTGATTCAAGTTCGTCCAATGGTAATTTATTTCGTTCATGGTTTACAATCTGGGTATCATTTTGTATACTCAAAGGATTAATCTTACTCAGTAAAACCATTCCTTCTAACGAACGACAACGGCTTAAAGCTACATAAACCTGTCCGGATGCAAATGCAGAACCGGCATCAATTACCGCCTTATCAAAAGTTAATCCCTGACTTTTATGAATGGTTATTGCCCATGCCAGCCTTAATGGATACTGAATGAATTTCCCAAGTTCATTTTCTTCAATTTGTTTGGTGTCAGGATTGGTGCTGTAACGAATATTTTCCCAAACAGCTTTTCCAACCTCAATGTTTTCAAAATCGTCGGGACATTTAATGATGATCAAATCCTTTTCAATACTTACCACCATACCGATTTTCCCGTTAAAAAATCTTCGTGGTGTTTCAGTATCGTTTTTGAGAAACATTACTTTAGCACCGATTTTTAATTCCAGCGTTTTTTCAGTCGGATAACTTTTTTCAGGATATTCGCCTTGTATTTCAGCTTCAAAGCTGTACAATTTCCCTTTTATCTTGGCAATCTCCTCTGCATTTATTTGATCCGCTTTATAATTATGCGTCGTGAGTGTTATATAAGTATCGTCGGAAGGAGGAACAAATAATGGATTATATCGACTCTGAAGCACTTTGATACCCGATTCGGACAGACAGTTATTTCGAACTTCATTTAAAACGCGAATAAAATCACCGTTCGTTTGTCGGAATATCTTATCAAGTTCTATATAAACCGGTTGTTGTTGTAAAACTACTTGAGAATGAAAGAAATACGGGCTTGAATAGTATGAACTCAGCAATTGCCATTCATCTACTGTTGCAACGGGTGAAAGCTGGAACATATCGCCGATAAAGATTACCTGAACGCCACCAAATGGTTCATTATTCCGATAACGGACGTGTCGCAGAATCGTATCCACCGAATCAAGCACATCGGCACGTACCATACTGATTTCATCAATAACCAGCAATTCAAGTTCCTGTAATACTTTCCGCCTGTTTCCCTGCATTTTCATTTTCTGTATCAGATTCCGGCGTCCTTCTGGTGTAGGAATAAAAGGAGTAAATGGTAATTGGAAAAAAGAATGCATGGTTGTTCCACCTGCATTAATGGCTGCAACACCAGTAGGTGCCACCACGGCAATTTGTTTTTTGGTCGCTTTTTTCAGATTGTGCAAAAAAGTAGTTTTTCCAGTCCCTGCTTTTCCAGTCAGAAAAATACTTCTGTTTGTAAATAAAGCAAAATCGTGTGCAAGTTGGTAATAAGGTGAGAGATTTTCCATGATTTTAGGTATTTTTTTTCGAAATACAAACTTACATAAAAATTCACGAATTATATGTAGGTCATATAAAAATCAAGATGATTTTTTCGAAAAGATCGGCACAATTGTTTTATAAACAATTAATTAAAGTTGTTTATATTGCAAGTTAAATAGAAACCCGTTAAGTTTTACAGGAAAGATCGAGATGAAATATAAGTCTTTTTTCACATTCTCATTAAACTGGTATACTGTAGTTTATAAATAGAACCTCATTTAATTAAAGAAATAATTCTTTAATAGAAAACATTAGCTTAATTTTGTTGTTTATAAGTATTGTACATTTCAATTTATAAATCATAGAGAAGATGAATAATTTAAGTATAAAAAAAGGAGATAAAATAGTGATAATCGGTGGCGGATTCGGAGGATTGCAGTTAGCCAAAACATTGAGAAAGGCCGATTTGCAAGTTGTTTTAGTGGATAAACAGAATCATCATCAATTTCAACCCTTATTCTATCAGGTTGCAAGCGGACGTCTCGAACCATCTAGCATTTCATTTCCATTCCGGAAAATATTTCAAAAAAGTAAAAATGTTGATTTCAGAATGGCTGATATTGTCAGTATTAATACGGTTGATAAAAAATTGATGACTGCCTATCAGCGTACGATTGCCTATGATCATTTGGTTATTGCATCGGGTTGCAGCACAAATTTTTTCGGAAACAAACAAATGTCCGAAAATGCATTCGCTATGAAAACCACTGAAGAAGCTATCAAAATAAGGAATAAGATATTGTTCAGTTTCGAAAAAGAAATTTTCGCGCACAGCGTTGATAAACAGGCATGGATGAATATCGTAATTGTTGGAGCAGGTCCTACCGGAGTAGAACTTTCGGGAGCATTTGCGGAACTCAAAAAAGATGTTTTACCCCAAGATTATCACAATATTGATTTTTCAAAATTCAATATTATTTTATTGGAAGGCAGTAAATACACGCTAAATAATATGAGTGAAGAATCGAAAATTGCTTCCCGAATGTACCTTGAAAAAATGGGCGTTATCGTAAAGACCGAAACTTTTATGGAATCATACGACGGTGATGTGGCCGTATTAAGTACCGGTGAAACTATACCAACCAAGAATGTTGTTTGGGCTGCAGGTGTAAAAGGAAATATTATTAACGGTCTTGAAACAAAAGAAATAGTCAGAAACAGATACATTGTGGATCGTTTTAACCGTTTAAAAGGTTTTGAAGATATTTATGCTTTGGGCGATGTGGCTTATATGGAAACACCAAAATATCCGACCGGGCATCCGCAGGTAGCTAATGTCGCGATAAATCAGGCAAAGAATTTGGGTAAAAACATTTTAAAAACTATCAAAAATAACGATTTTGTTCCAGTTGAATATGAATATAAAGATTTGGGAATGATGGCAACAGTAGGTAAGCACAAAGCCGTTGTAGAATTTCCATTTATAAAATTTAAAGGGCCTGTCGCCTGGTATGTTTGGATGTTACTGCATTTGATGTTGATTTTAAGTGTCAGAAATAAATTGGTTATCTTTTTCAACTGGGGTTGGAGTTATCTTACTAAAGATACTTCGCTCCGTTTAATTACTTACATTGATTATGAAAAAAATAAAGTGACGGATAAATAAATTAAAACGACTATCGGATATTCGATAGTCGTTTTAATTTAAAATAGAGAGGTTTATTTTACTAAATGTTCCAAATTTTCTACGTTTTTGGCAATGTCTTCGTCTGATAAAGCATAATTTACTAAATCACCCGCCAGATATTGATCGTATGCGGCCATATCAAGCAATCCATGTCCTGACAAATTGAAAAGAATAGTTTTCTTTGTTCCTTCTTCCTTGCATTTCAATGCTTCATCAATTGCCGCTGCAATGGCGTGAGCCGATTCAGGAGCAGGAATAATACCTTCGGTCTGAGCAAAAAGTACACCTGCTTTGAAAGAATCAAGTTGTTTGATATCAACGGCTTCCATTATATTATCTTTCATCAATTGACTTACAATAGTTCCGGCACCATGATAACGAAGTCCGCCGGCATGAATATGAGCGGGAGCAAAATTATGTCCAAGCGTGTACATTGGTAAAAGTGGAGTATAACCGGCTTCATCACCGAAATCATATTCAAATTTACCACGTGTCAGTTTCGGACAAGATGCCGGTTCAGCGGCTATAAAACGGGTTTTCTTACCTTCTTTAATATTATGGCGCATAAACGGATAGGCAATTCCCGAAAAATTAGAACCACCTCCGAAACAACCAATCACCATGTCGGGATATTCTCCGGCCATTTCCATTTGCTTTTCTGCTTCCAGACCAATAATAGTTTGATGCAACATCACGTGATTCAACACACTTCCCAAGGTGTATTTACAATTCGGAGTACTCATTGCTAATTCAATTGCTTCTGAAATAGCTGTACCGAGACTTCCCTGATAACCAGGATTTTCTGTAATTGATTTGCGTCCTGAACTGGTCGACATACTGGGTGACGCAATGACTTGAGCTCCCCATGTTTGCATTAACGAACGGCGATATGGTTTTTGTTCATAACTGATTTTCACCATATAAACCGCCAATTCCAAACCAAAAGTCTTTGCTGCAAAAGCTAAAGCTGTTCCCCATTGTCCAGCTCCGGTTTCGGTTGTAATATTGGTTACGCCTTCTTTTTTGCAAAAATAGGCCTGTGGTAAAGCAGAATTCAACTTATGTGAACCCACCGGACTAACACTTTCATTTTTAAAATAGATATGTGCCGGAGTATCCAGTGCCTTTTCAAGATTATACGCACGAACCAGTGGAGTCGGGCGATACATCTTGTATTTCTCACGAACTTCTTCCGGTATTTCAATCCATGGATCGGTCTGATTCATTTCCTGATCGGCCAGCTCTTTGGCAAATAAGGGATATAAATCTTCGGCTTTAATTGCTTCTTTTGTTCCCGGATGAAGCATGGGAAGGGGTTTGGTTTTCATGTCGGCAACAATGTTGTACCATTTAGTTGGTAATTCATTTTCTGCCAACAGAAATTTTCTTGTTTTTTCCATAATGTGTGATTATTATTAAATAATTATTGATATTTTTCTGTAAAAAAAACAGCCTGTTGTCTTATTTAAACAACAGGCTGTTATATATCTTAAGCATCAACGTACTTACATACAACGAACTGGGCCTCATTGTTTAGAATGAAAACTTTGCCAACGCCATAAAAATGTAAAGATACGAGAATTCATTTTTTGCTATTTTTGATTCGCAAAGATAAAAAATAATTTTGAAAAGCAACATGAAATATATTGATTTTTCGATAATTTGATAGTATTATTCTCTTATTTACTTCAGTTTTACAGATTTTCCTATCTAAATGATTCTTTAAAATTAAATTTGTACTTTTGCACTTTCATACTACTAAATCCAACCACCAGAGTCTTAAAAACTCCGTAAAAATACTCCGTAAAATGATACAATCAATGACCGGCTATGGTAAAGCCACTTGCGAATTTGGAAATAAAAAAATTGTTGTAGAAATCAAATCGTTGAACAGCAAACAACTTGATGTTTCAACCCGTATTTCAGGTCTTTACCGTGAAAAAGATATTGAGATTCGTAACGAACTGTCTCAAAAACTGGAACGCGGCAAAATTGATCTATCGCTTTATGTTGACAACTCGGGAAAAGAGTCGGTAACACAAATCAATCAATCTGTTATTGAATCATACTATCAGCAAATCAAAGGTTTATCAGCGAATCTGGGAATTGAAGTTCCTTCCAATTGGTTCGAAGTATTGCTACGTTTGCCGGACACAATGAAGACCGAAACCATTGAATTGGACGAAAATGAATGGATTGAAATTAAAAAAACAATTGGTTTGGCTATCGATCAGCTTATTAATTTCCGAATTCAGGAAGGTCGCTCGCTTGAAGCTGTATTTAATGCAAAGATTCAACATATTAGCAGTTTACTTGACGAAGTGGCACCTTACGAAACCGAACGGGTTGAGAAAATTAAAGCTCGTTTGGAAGAAAACTTGCAGGCATTGTCCGATAAAATCGACTATGATAAAAACCGCTTGGAACAGGAACTTATTTTTTATATTGAAAAACTCGATGTAAATGAAGAAAAAGTACGTCTTCGCAATCATTTGGACTACTTTATGGAAACTATGCAACACGAAAAGTCACCGGGGAAGAAACTGGGATTTATCGCGCAGGAAATTGGGCGTGAAGTAAATACATTAGGTTCAAAATCTAATCATAGCGAAATGCAAAAGATTGTTGTACTAATGAAAGACGATCTGGAACAAATCAAGGAACAGGTGCTGAATGTTCTGTGAACCCCCGACCCCTAAAGGGGAGGAAGGGAAATCAAATTTAAATAATACTAATAAAAAATTCCTTTTTAGGGTTTATGACTGGCAAATTAATAATATTTTCAGCTCCATCGGGCGCAGGTAAAAGCACTTTAGTTCATTATTTATTAACATGCGGACTGAACATGGAGTTCTCCGTTTCGGCAACGAGCCGTGCGGCACGGGGTGTTGAAAAGGAAGGCGTGGACTACTATTTTCTGACACCCGAAGAATTTCGTCATAAAATTGATAATCACGAGTTTCTTGAATTTGAAGAGGTTTATTCAAATTGCTACTACGGAACACTTCGTAGTGAAGTAGAGCGCATTACTTCACAGGGAAAGAACATTGTTTTTGATGTTGATGTGAAAGGTGGATTGCATATCAAAAAGGAATTTGGAGAGCAGGCTTTGGCACTTTATGTAGCTCCCCCGAGTGTTGAGATTTTGCATGAGCGACTTTTGGGAAGAGGAACAGATTCAGCCGAAATGATAAAAAAACGAATTGCAAAAGCTGACTATGAAATGACTTTTGCAACTGACTTTGATCACATTATTGTCAACGATGATTTGGACAGTGCCAAACAAGAATCATTACGAGTGGTTCGGGAATTTCTTACCTGACAGCCTTATTCTGATACGATGGAATCGGACAAACAAATGAAAAATAGCAAAAGAAAAATCGGAGTCTTTTCCGGTTCATTCAACCCTATCCATTTGGGACATATCCGAATGGCTGAATATATTATTGAAAAACAATATGTTGACGAAATATGGTTTGTTGTTTCCCCTTGCAATCCACTAAAAAATCAATCCGAATTACTTGATGAATATCTACGGCTCGATATGGTCTTTTTGGCTATTCACGACAAGCCAAAATTTAAAGCTTCCGATGTTGAATTCACTATGCCGGTTCCTTCCTACAGCATCGATACTTTAAAAGAGTTATCAAAGCAAAATCCTGATTATCAATTTTATTTGATTATCGGAAGCGATAATGCACTGGTTTTCGACCAATGGAAATCACCCAAAGAAATCCTTGAGAATTATCCGGTTCTGGTCTATCCGCGTCCCGGTTATAACTTTGCAGAAGTAGCCGAAAAATATCCACAAATGCACTTACTTTCATCGCCTGTTTTTGATATTTCGTCCACTCAAATTCGTGACGCAATCACGCAAAAAAAAGATACGACTCAATGGTTGCATCCTTCCATACTACACTATATTGAAGAAAATAATCTCTACTAAAGATAAAATCAACAGATTTGGTGTCAGAATTTGAGAATTAAAAAATATGTGAAGTTTTATTTTGTCATGTCACAGAACTTTCCTTAATTTGTAATTGCAAATATTCAGTTATGGTTTACAGTTAACCTTCAATACTTTTATGAGCAGACTTAAGATAAAGTATTTACTTTGTTCACTTCTTTTCATTCCTTTCTTCTCTCCGGCACAGGAATTTACGCCGATTGTAAGCCAATTTACGGGAAAAGATTACAATGCATCCAACCAAAACTGGTCAGTTGGGCAGGGCAAAGATGGTATTATGTATTTCGGCAACAATCAGGGACTTCTCCAGTTCGATGGTTCGATGTGGGAAACCTATAAAATGCCGCAGAATAAATTAGTCCGTTCATTGATGATTAGTGATTCTGACCGGATATATGTTGGTTCATTTGAAGAATTCGGATATTTTGAGAAAAATGAAACCGGCCGAATGGAATATACTTCCGTTTCGGCGAAGTTGAAAAACTACAAAATGCAGAACGACGAAATCTGGAATATCCTTGATTTACACGGAACCATTATTTTTCAATCATTTACTTCATATTTTAGCTTTA
This sequence comes from Bacteroidales bacterium, assembly GCA_038244215.1. Taxonomy (GTDB): domain Bacteria; phylum Bacteroidota; class Bacteroidia; order Bacteroidales; family Paludibacteraceae; genus Paludibacter. Next base: position 1,338 of record JBBRTR010000098.1, on the reverse strand, counting down.
AAAACGATATTGTAAAAGGTATCCGGAGCCCCTACACTTTTTTGTTCTTCAGCATTTTCAATCAAGAAATTTATACCCACACCGATCAATTTGGTTTCAGCAAACTGGATTTCAAGAACAAAGCTTTCAGACCGATAAAAAATTCAATTCTGAAAAGTCCGGTTATCGCAGTTTTGAAGCTCGATGCAAAACAAGCACTTTTGGTAACAAAATCGGATGGATTATTCAGATTTGATGGAAACAATATTGAACGTTTTGCTACCGATGCCGACGAAGAATTAAAAAAAGCAGAACTAAATCATGCAGTCATTTCACCGAATGGATTGATTTTATTGGGTTCTATTCTCAACGGAGTAACCGCTATCAATATGAGAGGTCGGAAATACTGGACACTTAATACCTCCAATGTGCTTCAGAATAACACGGTATTAGGAATGATTTGTGACCGGGATAACAACTTGTGGCTGGCAATGGACAAAGGAATAGCTGAAATTCAACTCAATTCGTCGATTCGATATGTACAGTCATTCTCGCCTTCGGTCGGGGCCATTTATACTGTAAATTACGAGACTCCCAATTTATTTATCGGAACAAATCAAGGTTTGTATAAAGCCGAATTGAATCTTAAACAGAGAAATATCCAAAACCTACAACTAATTCATAACATAAAAGGACAGGTTTGGAGTCTGAATACTTTTGATAACCAGCAAGTCTGTGGAAATAATGAAGAAACTTATGAAGTAACAGCCGGCGGAACCAAAATCATTTCGCCTGTGAAAGGTGGAATATGCATAACAAACGGAAAAATCCATGGTAAGGAAGTTTTGGTTCAGGGTACCTATACTCAGTTATGTATTTACGAAAATGTGAATGGAAAATGGGTTTTCAGTCATTCCATTGATAATTTTCTGAACCCTATACGTTACATTGAAATTGATTATACAGGTACTATTTGGGCAAGTCATCTTCATCAGGGATTGTATGCCATTCAATTGAGTCCTGATTTAAGAGAAATCGAACATATTACCACTTTTAAAACATTAGATCAGAAACACGAATATCAGATTAATGTTTTTTCGATAAATAACCGGGTAGTATTTACTGACAATACGGGATTTTACACTTACGACGACATTCAGAAGAAAATTATTCCGTTTACCGAACTGAACAAAGGTCTGGGTTATTTCTCTCATTCCTATCGCGTTTGTCCTTTTAAAGGCGATTTATATTGGTTTATACGGAATGGTGAAGCTGCTTTATTCCAGATTAAAAACCAGGAAATAAAATTACTTGACGTAGTTCAATATTCCCAATTTTTGAATCAAACCGTCGATGACT
>JBBRTR010000097.1:0-10915 GCA_038244215.1 Bacteroidales bacterium | reverse complement strand
TTCGGTATGTCGGTGACATGGAAAGAATTATGGACTAAAAAAGTAACGCAACAATATCCTGAAAATCGTGACACATTATTAATTTCAGAACGTTGGAGAAGTGAATTGGTAATGCCACATGACGAAAACAATGAACATGCTTGTACAGCTTGCGGTATCTGCGAAATAAATTGTCCGAACGGAACAATTAAAGTTACTCCAAAATTTATTGAAACAGAAGATGGTAAAAAGAAAAAAATTCTGGACACTCATGAATGGGATTTGGGGATGTGTACGTTCTGTAACCTGTGTGTAATTACCTGTCCTTCGGATGCAATAATATTTGAAAATACTTTTGAAAACGCTGTGTTTACAAGAAGTAAATTGCACCAACAACTCAATCACGAAGGTTCAAAAATGAGGGAAAAGAAGAAAGAAGTAGCACCTGTTCTTACACCCAAACCAGCAGCAGTAGCAAAACCCGTTGAAGAAGAAAAACCTGCTGCTACAACTATAGCGGTGCAAGAAACACCGACTGAAGAAACATCTGCTGAACCAAAAGCTGAATAATACAAATAAATAAGATTTTAGACACAAGACATAATATAGTATGGCAGAACAGATTATTTTTTACATTTTAGCGGCAGTAATGGCCATTTTCTCAATCATGGCGGTCACTTCAACACGCATTATCCGCTCAGCAACTTATTTATTATTTGTATTATTAGGAACAGCCGGATTGTATCTTTTATTAGGTTATAATTATTTGTTCGCAGTTCAGATAGCTGTATATGCAGGTGGAATAATGGTACTTTTTATTTTTGCCATTTTATTGACGAATAAACCGGGTGAAAAAGTAAAAACCGAATTGCCTGTTCGTCGTGTTGTTGCTGCCGGAACTGCAGTTGTCGGTTTGGCATTTTGTGCTCATATCATTTATTACAATGTAAACCGTGTTTCTGAATTAATTGCTCAAAGCGAGATTACACCACAACAATTAGGTCATACCATGATGGGAACTGATAAATATCAATATTTATTACCCTTCGAAACAATCAGTATTTTATTGCTGGCCTGTATAGTTGGTGCTATTATGATTGCAAGAAAAAGATAAAGATTTGCCCCTAAATCCCCTAGAGGGGACTTAAAGACTAATTCTCTAATATAAATAGATATAAACAAGCTAACCAAAAGTCCCCCTTTTCGGGGGATTTAGGGGGCTAAATTTACATATAAAATGGATTTACTCAATAACATTTTAGGAAGTCATGTGCCAATTGAAGCATATTTAGGGTTAAGCTTAATTATGTTTTTCGCCGGAATTTACGGCTTTTTATCACGCAAAAGTTTATTGATGATTTTAATTTCCATCGAACTTATGCTGAATGCTGCAGATCTCAACTTTGTAGTTTTTAACCGGTATTTATATCCAGGACATTTGGAAGGTTTCTTTTTTACTCTTTTTGCCATTGCCATTGCAGCCTGTGAAACAGCTGTCGCTATTGCTATTATTATCAATATCTATCGAAATCTGACCAGTGTAGAAGTTGGAAATCTTGATGAAATGAAAAACTAAGAACCTCACCCGTCCTTCGGACACCCTCTCCTCAAGGAGAGGGAAAAAGAATACGACGATGTTTTAAATAAAGAAACTGCAAATCAAGCAGAAATCTATTTTTAATTATGAATTATCAATTATGAATTATTAATTAGAAACATGCAATATACATTATTAATTTTAGTACTTCCCTTACTTAGTTTTATTATTTTGGGATTGGTGGATTCCAAATGGAAACCTAAAGTTGCCGGAACAATCGGAACAGCTGTTTTAGCTATCATCACAGTTCTGGCTTACGTAACTGCTTTTGAGTACTTTACTACCGCAAGAGGAGTTGATGGCATTTATCAAAAAATCATTCCTTTCCACGTTGAATGGTTGCGATTTACTGAATTTTTGCATATTGATTTAGGAATACTTTTAGATCCTATTTCAGTAATGATGCTGGTTGTAATTACGACAGTTTCGTTAATGGTAAACATATACAGTCTGGGTTATATGGCCAACGAAAAAGGCTTTGAACGTTATTACGCCTTCCTTTCACTCTTTACTTTTTCGATGTTGGGATTGGTTGTTGCTACCAACATTTTCCAAATGTACATTTTTTGGGAATTAGTGGGTGTTTCTTCCTACTTATTAATTGGATTCTACTATACAAAACCTACAGCTGTTGCTGCAGCAAAAAAAGCATTTATTGTTACCCGTTTTGCTGATTTAGGTTTTCTTATCGGAATTTTATTCCTTTCCTTCTATTCCAAAACATTTGATTTTGGTATTCTTACTTCGGGTGATCCAAGTGTCTTTGCAAGTACAGTAGGTGTTTCTTTTATGGGAATATCTGTAATGAGCTGGGCTTTAGGACTTATTTTTATCGGAGGTGCCGGTAAATCAGCTATGTTCCCATTACAAATCTGGTTGCCCGATGCAATGGAAGGTCCTACTCCGGTTTCGGCATTGATTCATGCTGCAACCATGGTTGTTGCCGGTGTGTATCTTGTTGCCCGACTTTTCCCGGTTTACGATTTATATGCTCCTGGAGTTTTACACGGAATTGCTTATGTTGGTGCATTCACTTCGTTGTTTGCTGCTGTTATTGCTTGCGTACAAACCGATATAAAACGTGTTCTGGCATTTTCCACGATTTCACAAATTGGATTTATGATGGTGGCTTTGGGTGTTTCAAAAATGGGCGGAGAAGAAGGACTTGGTTATATGGCCGGAATGTTCCACCTGTTTACTCATGCCATGTTTAAAGCATTATTATTCCTTGGCGCAGGTTCAATAATTCATGCTGTTCACAGTAATGAAATGGATCAGATGGGTGGACTTCGAAAATATATGCCAATAACTCATATTACTTTTTTAATTGCTTGTTTAGCAATTTCGGGAATTCCGCCTTTCTCAGGATTTTTCAGTAAAGATGAAATTCTGACAGCAACTTATAATTTCAGCCCTTATTTTGGTGCCCTAATGACTTTCATTGCCGGTTTGACTGCTTTTTATATGTTCCGTCTTTATTATAATATTTTCTGGGGCAAAGAAAAGGAACATGCTCATGCTCCACACGAATCACCATTCTCAATGGCATTTCCACTGGTTTTTCTGGCAACAGTAACCGTTTTTGCAGGTTGGGTCATCAAATTTGGAAATCTTGTTACCAGTGATGGAGCAGTACTTCATAGTGAACTCGATATGAAAACAGCAATTATCAGTGTTGTTGTGGCTATAATCTCAATTTCGATTGCTACGATTTTGTATATGAAAGAAAGTAAGATTCCAGCCAAACTGGCAATCACTTTTTCAGGCTTACACAAAGCTGCAACTCATCGTTTTTATATTGATGATGTGTACATGTTTATTACAAAACAAATTGTTTTCAAAAATATTGCTCGTCCGTTGGCTTGGTTTGATCGTCATGTGATTGATGCCACCATGAATGGTTTTGCTAGTACTTCTCAATGGGTTTCGGTGAAAACGAAAGGTTTCCAATCGGGACAAGTTCAACAATATGCTTATGTATTTCTTGTCGGAACCTTGGTGATTGCATTTCTGGTAATATTTATATGACCTCACCCCTAACCCCTCTCCTTGAGGAGAGGGGAAAAAGAGGAAATTTTGGTGCTTTAGAAAATAAAAAATGTAAAAATATAATTCTCTAATTCCCCCTTTAGGGGGTTAGGGGGCAAATAAATAATTATATGAACTTCTTATCTTTATTCGTATTAATTCCTGCATTGATGATGGCCGGTTTGTTCTTATCGAAAAGCCGAAAACAAATCCAGTTCGTTATGGCTGCCGGTGCAACTTTACTTATGGTTTTATCGGGTGTAATCACCTATATGTATATGACTGAACGAGCTGCCGGAAATGTTGCCGAAATGCTTTTCACTGCCGATACAGTTTGGTATGCACCTTTTAATATCCATTATTCAGTCGGAATCGATGGAATTTCAGTAGCTATGTTATTACTGACATCGATTATTGTTTTTACAGGTGTTTTTGCTTCATGGAAAATCGATCCACTACCCAAAGAATTTTTCCTGTGGTACAGCTTATTGTCGATTGGAGTTTACGGATTTTTTATTTCCACTGACTTGTTCACCATGTTTATGTACTACGAAATCGCATTGATTCCGATGTACCTTCTAATCGGTGTTTGGGGAAGCGGACGAAAAGAATACGGAGCCATGAAACTGACATTGATGTTAATGGGTGGTTCAGCCTTATTATTAGTTGGTATTCTTGGAATTTATTATGGATCCGGTGCAACCAGCATGAATTTACTTGAAATTTCAAAGTTGCATATTCCTTACGAATTGCAGAAATATTTCTTTCCACTTACTTTTATGGGATTTGGTGTGTTGGGCGCTTTATTTCCTTTCCACACTTGGTCGCCTGATGGTCATGCCTCTGCTCCTACTGCAGTTTCGATGTTACACGCCGGAGTATTGATGAAACTCGGAGGTTACGGTGCATTTCGTGTTGCTATTTATTTAATGCCTGAAGCTGCTAAAGAAATGTCATGGTTCTTCTTAATCCTCACCGGAATCAGCGTGGTTTACGGTGCATTTGCAGCCATTCAACAAACAGACTTGAAATATATCAATGCCTATTCTTCAGTTAGTCATTGCGGACTTGTTCTCTTTGCTATTCTGATGCTTAACGAAACTGCCATGACCGGTGCAGTGCTTCAAATGCTTTCACACGGTTTAATGACAGCCCTTTTCTTTGCGTTGATCGGTATGATTTACGGACGTACACATACTCGTTTAATTACCGAAATGGGCGGATTGATGAAAGTGCTTCCATTCCTTGGAGTAAGTTATGTGATTGCCGGTTTAGCTTCATTGGGCTTACCAAGTTTAAGCGGTTTCGTTGCTGAAATGACCATTTTTATTGGTTCATTCCAACACACCGATATGTTCCACCGTGTTCTGACTATCGTGGCAACGACCTCAATTGTAATTACAGCGGTTTATATTCTTCGGGTGGTTGGTAAAATTTTGTTTGGAGCCATTCAGGATGCTCATCACGAACATTTAACTGATGCTACCTGGTTCGAACGTATATCGGTTGTAACTTTGATTATTGCCATTTTTGTAATCGGTTCGGCTCCATTCTGGATTTCGGGAATGATTCACGAAAGCGTGATTCCGGTTATTGGACAGTTAGCAAAATAAATTTGAATTGATAATTAGCATATTAGCACATTAATATATATGGATTACAGTAGTTTCTTACAAATGCGTGAAGAGTTTTCGCTGTTGGCAGTGATGATTTTCCTTTTAATTTATGACATATTTGCCGGAGAGAAAGCTTTGAAATTTTTCCAGCCTCTTGCATTGGTTCTGTTCGCAGTTCATACGGTACTGAATTGCATTCCGCGCGATGCTTTTGAAGTGGCAGGTGGCATGTATCAATATGTTCCAATGCAAACCATCGTGAAAACCATTCTGAACGTCGGAACGCTCATTGTATTATTGCAAGCTCATAAATTTTTGGATGATGAAGCTAACCGCATTAAACGTGGTGAATTTTATTTCCTGACACTTTCCACTTTGTTGGGAATGTATTTCATGATATCCTCGGGTAACTTCCTGATGTTCTTTATCGGACTCGAAACTGCTTCAATCCCAATGGCTACGCTTGTTGCCTTTGATAAATACAATCACAAATCGGCCGAAGCCGGAGCCAAATATATTCTTTCGGCTGTGTTTGCTTCCAGTATATCCTTGTTCGGGATGTCCTTGATTTACGGCTCTACCGGAACTTTGTATTTTACTGACTTAGCCAATTTGATTACCAGCACACCTTTACAATTAATGGCGTTTGTATTTTTTGCCGTCGGCTTATTCTTCAAAATATCACTCGTTCCGTTCCATTTATGGACACCCGACGTTTACGAAGGAGCACAAACCAATATCACATCCTATCTTTCGGTTATTTCCAAAGGTTCAGCTGTATTTGTATTATTCACTTTGTTGATTAAAGTTTTTGGAAATCTGGTTACATCTTGGCAACCGATACTTTGGGGACTCGCAGTAATAAGTATCACCGTAGCAAATATCTTCGCCATCCGTCAGCAAAATCTGAAACGTTTCCTGGCATTCTCGTCCATTTCGCAAGCAGGTTATATTCTGTTGGCAATTATCAGTGGAAGTGCTTTGGGGATGGCATCATTAGTTTATTTCGTGCTGGTTTACATGTTTTCCAATCTCGCTGCCTTCGGTGTAGTTTCGGTAATTGAAAACCGCACCGCTAAAGTGCAAATGAAGGATTACGACGGTTTATATCAGACCAATCCAAAATTGAGTTTCGTGATGATGCTGGCTTTATTCTCATTAGCCGGTATTCCACCGTTTGCCGGATTCTTCAGCAAATTCTTTATATTCTCGGCAGCTGCTCAGCAAGGATATTATGTACTCGTATTTATTGCCTTATTGAATACCATCATTTCGTTGTATTACTATCTTTTGGTAATCAAAGCCATGTTCCTGAACAAGAATGAAAATCCGATTGAACGTGTAACAAGTGATTTCCCTGTAAAACTCAGTCTGGTAATTTGTACCGCAGGTATTTTGGTCGTTGGACTGGTAAGCACATTCTACACACAGATTGCTGCATTTAGTTTCGGAATGTAAAGTATGCCCCCTACCCCCTGACCTCACCCCAGCCCTCTCCATTTTGGAGAGGGAGTAAGAGGAGAATAAGATAAAGAAAACCCGCTGTAAGCTTTGACTTACAGTGGGTTTTCTATTGTCAATATGTTTGATTATTTTGATTTGGCAAAAATATATATATTTTTGCAAGATAAAAATTTATAAAATTAATGACATCGGATTATAGATGAAATCGAAGCTGTAAAACTAAGCAAATAGCACTTGAAAAGAGTACGAGAACACGAAAGCTGTAATATTGATATTGACATTGACATCGTACTAAAATAAAATCACACCTTTGATACGGATGTAAAACTTATGATTATTCACAATAGTGATGAAAAGTTGATTGAACCATTCGCATTCTCGAAAGAAGAATTTAATAAAAAATGCACCTATCGTAAATCAAATTTACCTTGATCTCTTGATTATCAACTAATATCACCATAACGGACTTGAACCGTCAAATGTACTCGCCATGCTTGGCACACCAAAAAAATGGCTATCCGGTAAAAACCGAATAGCCATTTTTAGATTATAATTAAGAATTGAATTATTCTGCAGCTTTTTCAGTTGCTTCGTCAGCAGCTTGTTCAGCAGGAGTTTCAGCTTGTCTTTCTTCAACAACCACTTCAGCAGCTTTTTCAGCAGGAGTTTCGTCTTGCTTTGCTTCAACAACCGCTTCAGCAGCTTTTGCTTTCTTTTCTTTCTTTGCAGCTTTTTCAGCAGCCAAATCCATTTTATCTTTCAAATCGGATAAAGACTGAATATCACCTAAAGTAGTTTTTTCAGCAGCAGGAGTTGTAGAAACCTGAGTTTCTTCTTTCTTAGCACGTTTTGGAGCAGCAGATTTCTTAACTGGAGCTTCAACTGACGATGGTGCAGATTCGTTCTTTTCAGCACGTTTTACATCTTCGTGAATTCGGCTATGAGAAAGAATGATACGCTTTGCATCTTTGTTAAATTCAATTACTTTAAAAGCTAATTTTTCATCAACCTGAGCTTGCGATCCGTCTTCTTTTACCAAATGTTTTGGAGTTGCAAAACCTTCAACACCGTAAGGCAATGAGATTACTGCACCTTTGTCCAACATCTCAACAATTGTACCTTCGTGTATGCTGTCGATAGTAAACATAGTTTCTAAAACGTCCCAAGGATTTTCTTCAAGTTGTTTGTGGCCTAAGCTCAAACGACGATTAGCTTTATCGATTTCCAAAACCTGAACGTCGATTTCAGCACCAATTTGAGTAAATTCAGATGGGTGTTTTACTTTCTTAGTCCATGACAAATCGGAAATGTGAATCAAACCATCAACACCTTCTTCGATTTCAACAAATACGCCGAAATTAGTAAAGTTACGAACTTTAGCGGTGTGTTTTGTTCCAACTGCATAACGTTCTTCAATAGATTCCCAAGGATCTGATTTCAATTGTTTGATACCCAATGACATTTTGCGTTCGTCGCGATCCAGAGTCAGAATGATTGTTTCTACTTCCTCGCCAACTTTCAAAAAGTCCTGAGCAGAACGTAAATGTTGTGACCAGCTCATTTCGGAAACGTGGATTAAACCTTCAACGCCAGGAGCGATTTCAACAAATGCGCCATAATCAGCCATAACCACAACTTTACCTTTTACTTTGTCACCGATTTTTAGGTCAGCACTCAAAGCATCCCAAGGATGAGCAGAAAGTTGTTTTAAGCCAAGAGCGATACGTTTCTTTTCGTCATCGAAATCAAGGATAACGACATTAAGTTTCTGATCCAAAGAAACGATTTCTTCTGGATGCGAAACACGCCCCCAAGAAAGATCGGTAATATGAATCAAACCGTCTACGCCGCCAAGATCGATAAATACACCATACGAAGTGATGTTTTTAACTGTTCCTTCCAGAACCTGACCTTTTTGAAGTTTACCGATAATTTCTTTTTTCTGTAATTCAAGTTCAGCTTCGATAAGAGCTTTATGAGAAACAACAACGTTTTTGAATTCGTGGTTAATTTTGATAACTTTGAATTCCATAGTTTTGTTTACAAATACATCGTAATCACGGATTGGTTTCACGTCGATTTGTGATCCCGGTAAGAATGCTTCGATTCCGAATACATCCACGATCATACCACCTTTGGTACGGCATTTTACGAAACCTTTTACAATTTCCTGAGTTTCAAGAGCTGAATTTACGCGTTCCCATGAGCGGGTTGCACGAGCTTGTTTGTGAGAAAGGATTAATTGTCCTTTTTTGTCTTCCTGGCTTTCGATATACACTTCAACTTTGTCGCCAACTGCCAAATCAGGATTGTAGCGGAATTCGCTCATTGGCACAACGCCATCCGATTTGTAGCCTACGTTTACAACTACCTCACGTTTGTTTATCAAAATAACCGTTCCTTCAACAACTTCTTTGTCTTTGATTGCATTCAAAGTGTTGTCGTAAATTTTTTCTAAATCTTCTTTTGCTGATGCAGAAAGAGTGACTCCGTTTTCGTAGCCGTCCCAGTCAAAATCACCCGATGGCACTGGTGCCGGAGCTTTTACTTTTACTTTTGAGCTTGGCGCTTCTTCGATTACTTCTTCTACAGGTGCTTCTTCGATCACTTTCGCAACTGGTGCTTCTTCGATTGCTTCTGCAACTGGTGCTTCTTCAATAACTTTTTCTTCAACTACAGGAGCTTCTACAATTACAGGTTCTACAATTGTTTCTTCAACTACAGGAACTTCAATAACTTCTTCTTCTACAACTTCCGGAGCTACTTCTACTTCTGTTTCTTCAACAGCCGGAGCTTCAGCTACAACTTGTGTTTCTTCGATTACTGTTTCTTCCACGGTCGGTTTTACTTCTTCCGCGTTGTTTTTGTTTTCTTCCATTTCTGAAATTTGTTTTTTTAATTACTAATAAATAGTAGGTTAGACATTATGTTGACTTTAAAATACGAGGCGCAAAGGTACAAAAATAATATAGAATATAGACGCAAGTGGCCTTACTTTTTAATAAATCAATAGAATGTCAATTCAAATTATCATTTGTTTGAAATTTTAATTCTGAATAAATTCTAAAATTGACATCTAATTTACTCATATTAAATAAGTTAAACTTGTTATTAATATCTTTCCGAAATGATTTTTTATCCTGACATTGATCAATAAAATTTAAGACAAACGGGTGCTCCTACTTTAATTTCCTTGCCAGTATTTAGCAATTTCCCTGTCTTTTTGTCACGATTAAAAATGGTGATATTATCTGTATATTGATGTCCAACGAAAATATAATCTCCGTCCGATGTAATTGCAAAATTACGTGGACCGTTACCACCGGTAGGAATCTGTTCGACAAATGTGAGCTTCCCATCTTTTCCAACTAAAAAACAAGTGATATTGTTTACGTTACCGCGATTGGTGACGTAAAGGAATCGTTCGTCCGGTGAAAGATGGACATCTGCAATCCCATTCTCAGTTCCAGGTCTTCTATCAACTGTGGTTTCCTGAATCAGACTTAATTTTCCATTTTTCATATTTAACACCGAAACTGTTCCATCAATTTCCTGAACCAGATAAAGTTTTGATCCATCTTTGTTGAAAGTTGAATGACGCGGTCCGCTTCCTAATTTTACCGTCAAACTGTCATAAGGAATCAAAACATTTGCAGTCAGTAAAACATCACATGATGATGATGTTTGATTTCTTTTAAGATTAATGTTCACTTGCGACTTTATTATAGCATCCGGATTGTACTTATAAACTGTAACTTTATCTGTACCCAAATCATTGACAACTACATATTTATGATCTGACGAAACAATAACCTGATGTACATGCGGCACATTTTGACGCTCGGAGTTAATACTTTTACCCGTATGTTGAATCAATTGCAAAACATAGGTTAGCGAACCATCGGCATTCCGACCAAAAACAGAAAGACTTCCACCACCGTAATTTGCAGTAAACACATTTTTATCGGTAACCGCAATATAACATGGTCCGGAACTTTTTGTGAGCGAATAGTTTATCGGGGTCAGTTTTCCGGTTTTGGCATCAAATTTAAATGCATTCGCCGCGCTTCCATCTTTACTTTCATTCACAGAATAAACAAACTTTTTATCGGGTGATATTGCCAGATAACTTGGATTCGAAATACCTGTTGCAACCGATTTCTGAGTAAAAACTCCGGTTTTCATATTGACAGTATATGAATAGATTCCTTTACTTTTGCCGGTGTTGGTA
>JBBRTR010000096.1:0-10988 GCA_038244215.1 Bacteroidales bacterium | reverse complement strand
GAAAAAGCAGAATACAAAGAATATTCTAAGTTGGCCGATGCGTTAACTCCTATGTTGAAAATGTTTACCAGCGAATATGCCAATCAGAATGCTTACGATTCGATTCAGGTTCATGGTGGTTCCGGTTTCATGAAAGATTATGCTTGTGAACGTCATTTCCGTGATGCCCGTATCATGACTATTTACGAAGGAACTTCGCAATTGCAAGTTGTGGCAGCCATACGCCACGTAACCACCGGAAATTATCTGAAGATAATTCGTGATTACGATACTCAACCGATAAATCCTGAATTTACTTCGTTACGCAAACGCTTGCAGATTATGACTAATCTATTTGAAAATGCAGTTGCTCGAGTAAATGAAACCAAGAATCAGGAATATCTTGATTTTCAGGCTCGCCGATTGGTTGAAATGGCCGGACATATCGTTATGAGTTACTTGTTGATTATTGATGCAAGTCGCGATACAGAAGATCAATTCCGTAAATCTGCTGAAATTTATATCAATTTCGGTGAAGTGGAAGTACGCCGTCATGCTTCATTTATCAAAAAATTCGAAGTGGAAAGTGTTGATATTTACAAAGTGGTATAAGACCGTTGTAAAACAAATATAAATTGAAAAGCCCCGAAGATTAATTTCTTCGGGACTTTTCGTTTTTATAGATTTCTCAAAAAATATAAATTGTGAAACGGCTAGTCAAAACTATTTTTTTAAAATTATTTACATTCTAACTTATTTTCTCGAAACTATTTTATATTTTTGCATTTCAATCAATTAACTACTCCAATTTCAACAATAATAGGCATTATATAATAGAAAAAGTTAGTATTATTCTCATGATAGTTATTTATATTTTTGGATGTCACTATGGAATTGCAAATTATTCAAAACAAAATTTATGAAATAAGAGGTCAGCGAGTTATGCTTGATTTTGATTTGGCCGGGTTGTACAAAGTTGAAACTCGTGTACTGAACCAGTCTGTCAAACGGAATATTGAACGATTTCCTGAAGATTTCATGTTTCAACTTACAGAATTTGAGTGGCAAATGATGTCATCACAATTTGTGACGACATCAAAATCAAAACGACCTATTTCTGCAATTCCTTATGCCTTTACTGAACATGGTGTAACTATGTAGTCGAGCATATTGAGAAGTGCAATAGCCGTACAAATTAATATTCAATTAGTGCGTGCTTTTATTGCGATTCGACAAATGGTTCAAATAAAACCGAATGATAAAATAAGCGAGCTACAAGCCGAAATGAAAGAACTGAAGGCGTACATCGAAGAGGTATTTACAGACTACAATGACATAAACGAAGATACCCGTGTGCAAATTGAACTGATAAACCAATCATTGGCACAATTACAAGCACACAAAAAATTAACTGATAAGCCACGATCCAAAATTGGATTTATAAAGGAAGAACATTAATATCAAAACTGAATTTCTTAAAAGTTTAAAGTGTTTTTTTGTAATAAAAGAAGTTGATTTACCCTTATTTCCAATTCTCCTTTAGTATTGTTCTTGTACGAAAAGCCCAAAGAATTTAATATTCGGGACTTTTTCATTTATTGATATCGATTTATTTGTCTTCTCTTTTCAAAATTCCCTGATACCTGCATATTTCGCCCTCACAGGTTATTCCTTCCAATACAACAGAATAATTATTGGCTTTGTCAGCAGTATAGAATTTTACATGAATGGTTCCGGTGCTGTCGGTTACGAGTTTCGGATTCCAGTAAATTGTGGTTCGCAAATCTGACTTTGGATTCATGCGAATGCTGTCAACCTCATATTTCGGAACGTAAAATTCAGTAGGTTTCTGATAACCCAACGGCATAATGGTGGCGAGACTGATAGGCGTTGAAGCTTTTAAAGTTACGCCTTTTTTCAGTGTAATTGCAATGACTCCGTTTCCGCCTCTCGACCCGAAAATGGCGGCATCTGCCCCTTTAAAAACGGCTATATTATCAACGTCGTTGGTGGTGAGATACGTGATATCTTCCATGTCTTGTGCTTCAATACCATCAATCAAAAACATTGGATTACCCTGACTACCCCGAATGGATATCTGATCGCCCATTACCATCACTCCAGGAACGGTCTGTAGAATGCTCAGGATGTTCATTCCCGGATATTTATCTAGACTTTCTGAATTAATTTGTGTATTAGCCATTCCAGAGTAAAAATCACTTGAATCGTCTGTTGATTTTTTTGATGCTGTTACCGTGATTTCATCCAGATTAACAACTCTCATACCTCCTTCTGTATAATATTTCTCTTTGGTTTGATTAAAATAATCGGAAGGTGGTGTTTCGCCTGTATTTTTTGGATTTGGAATAAAAATAGAAACTTTTGGAAAAACATCCGGATCAGGAAGAATTTCGACATCACCGAAGGTTTTTTTCTTTCGTGCTTTCAGAATAAAAGTTGTGCTATCGGGGAATTCAATTCCATCAATCAGATAATTGCCTGTGCTGTCGGTTTTGGTGAATTTGAACATGGATCTATAGGATGAAAGCATCGTAACATCGCATTTTACAGACGGTTTATTCAATATATTCAAAACTTTTCCTGATAAAGCCTGCCCGGCTTCCATGTAAAATTTTGGTTTACTAATTAAACCTTTCACAACAGCGGCAGTGCTGAAACGTCGCCAACCCTGAGTGAGCATCAAAATATCAGTTTTTTCTCTGGTAATAATTAGATTATTAGAAAAATAAGATGCCGGATCCTCGATATATCCTTTTATATCAGACGAAAGCAGTAGATAACTCAGAATATTGTCGTTTATTGAATCGAGTTTCACGGTTTTACTGTCTGTCACACTTATTGAATAGGTTCCGCTCACTGATTTCCCGAGTAAAGATTGAATATTTAAGTTCAGATTTACTGGTTCTCTTTTGCTATAAATGGTTTTGTCCGTAGTCATATTTACTGTTGGCAAATTAAAATTAGGGATAAAAGCCAGTCTTTCGCAATAGGTATTTCCGAGCGAATCGATAACCGAAAATGAAACAATTCCTGCCGGCAGTTGAGTTCCTGAGATTTGGCCTTCCGTGTATTTTAATGGTTGAAGAACTAAAACAATTCCACGTACGTGAACAAGCAATGAGAGTGAATTGGTAGGTATTTCGGTATGATTTACTATTTCATACAGAATACGGTTTTTGTTGAATCCCAAATGGATAGAAACCCCACGTGTCTGCTGAGTAGGAAGATTGAATTTTTTTTCTTTCCCGGATGACGATTTTATAACAGCATAATAGTTTTCACCCGATTTTGTTTCCACAATAAATTTTCCCATTCCTTTGTTGATGGACGAAAACTCAGTAACTTCTTCGTCTTTATCAGTGTATAATTTTCCAGTCACATCAACGGATAATCCATCGCTTCCGATGGCTTTAAAAGCCACAGTTTGAAGATTGTCACTCAACAAAACTCCACTTTCGGGAAAAAACTGCACATCAAAATCGGAACTGAATTCGGGAACATAAAACTTCTTGCTGTATTTCAAATCAGGATCGGCGATAGAAGCTGTGATTGTTTTATCTGAGTGATTAGTGCTATCCACCTCAATTTGCCAGAAAATTTTCCCATCATTATTTGTGGTCAGTGTTATATTCTTACGCCCCGAACTTTTCCAGTTCTGAGAGATATTGAATTTCTTAGCTTTATAGGGGGTTTTGTAAGAGTTTGTGAATGTGAGATTAACCGGAATTTTACCATTTATCGGAATTCCATAATTAATCTGACACAAAACATGATCGTCAATGTTGTTGCCGATATAAATATTCTTTTTGAAAAAGAAATCACTCGAAACATTCTGCATCCAATAGGTATAGGCACGCAAAACATAATTGCCGGCTGGCATTTCGGGTTTCAATTTTATGCAACCGGCAAAACCGAGTGAGTCTTTTAGAATTTTTATCCGACTAAAAACCGAGTCCGATTTATCAATCAGTTCGACATACAAATATCGGCTCAATGATTTTGGTACATTTGTGGCGGCATTGACCAGATATCCTTTAAACCAAATATCTTCGCCGGCGCTATAATAAGGTTTATCCGTCTGAAGATAAACCTTTTCTTGAGCGGTATTTTTTCTTTCGCTTATAAAATGATTTACAATTTTTTCTAAACTATTTGAATCTTCTTTATTTCCGGCACGTACTGTTCCGAAAAACAACAGGAATAACCCCAAAAGGGTAATCTTGTATAGGTTTCTCATATTTAATTTCCGATTATTTTACAACACTAATTTTCAAACATGTGATATAGACTCAAAATGACTCAAATCGTTTAATATGCACATCTAAAAAGTTCTGATTCCAAAACTTTTGCAAAATTATTATTTAATAATCAAGAAACTCGAAACCTCTACATTATTTACGTTTCCTTTAACAAAATAAGATTTTATTTGGTAAGAAAGGGAAGTTAAACAATATTTTACGGTTAAAAAGAATTATTTAACCGTAAAAGAAAAAATGATTGTGCTTTTCTCAAACAGGTATATGTACGTGCTGAGTATGGTTTTTGAAAGTACAATTCTACCACCACGAATAAATTTAATATTAATTGATGGAATCATTATCGAGCATATCACAAATTGAGATAAACCTATATTTGAAAGGTTTTTTAATCCTACTCGTGCCCTATTTCCCGAATAAAATCAGTAGTTTTGTATCCACAATTTTCTGTGTAGAGGCGTGGCGCGCCACGTCTCTACAAAAAAACAAATCATGATCGATCAAGCCACCATAGACCGCATTACCGATACCGCCCAGATTCAGGACGTAGTTTCGGATTATGTCACCCTGAAAAAACGCGGGGTGAACCTACTCGGTCTGTGTCCCTTTCATAACGAGAAAACACCTTCATTTATCGTGTCGCCGGCCAAGGGTATTTTCAAATGTTTCGGTTGTGGCAAAGGTGGTAACTCGGTGCATTTTATCATGGAACATGAGCAGATTTCGTACTATGATGCGCTGAAATACCTTGCCAGGAAGTACAATATTGAAGTTCAGGAACGTGAGCTTTCGCCGGAAGAAATGGCCGTGCGCAACGACCGTGAAAGTATGTTTCTGGTCAACGAATTTGCACAAAAGCATTTTGCACACACACTTCACAATCACATCGATGGCAAATCCATCGGACTCAGCTATTTCCGCGAACGTGGTTTCCGTGACGATATTATACAAAAATTCCAACTCGGATATTCGCTCGAACAACGCGATGCATTTACTCAAGCTGCACTGAAAGCAGGTTACAACAAAGAATACCTGCTGAAAACCGGACTCACACTCGAAGGCGATAATAATTACCTTGCCGACCGTTTTCGTGGGCGCGTGATGTTTCCCGTGCATTCGCTTTCGGGCAAAGTAGTGGCATTCGGTGGTCGTATCCTGAAAAAGGACGATAAAATGGCGAAATATGTCAACTCGCCCGAATCGGAAATTTACCACAAAAGTAGCGAATTGTACGGCATTTATTTTGCCAAACAAGCCGTTGTGAAACAAGACCGTTGTTTTCTGGTGGAAGGTTATACCGATGTGATTTCAATGCACCAGAGCGGCATCGAAAACGTGGTTGCTTCGTCAGGTACTTCGCTTACACCTGGACAAATCCGTTTAATTCATCGTTTTACTGAAAACGTTACCGTAATTTACGATGGTGATGCTGCCGGAATAAAAGCATCGATTCGTGGAATTGATTTATTACTCGAAGAAGGACTGAATATAAAAGTTTTGTTGCTACCTGATGGCGATGACCCCGATTCGTTTGCACGCAAGCACAACGCGTCGGATTTTATTGATTATGTTCAGCACAATTCATCCGATTTTATCCGTTTCAAAACTAATTTGCTGTTAGCAGAAGCCGGGAATGATCCCGTGAAACGTGCCGGATTAGTATTGGATATTGTGCGAAGCATATCCATAATACCGAATTCAGCCATTCGTGGCGAATACGTGAAAGAATGTAGCACGCTCTTGAATGTTGAAGAGCAAATGCTCTATTACGAAATCAACAAGATAAAGAATTCAGAACAAGAAAAGAACGCTATTCGTCGACCAAACGACGTTCCTGACGGGCCTTCACCCGATGAATTTTATCAGAATGAAGCTGCACCGATACTATCGAAATTTGAGGAACAGGAAAAGAATATCTTACAAGTTTTGGTAAAACATGGTGAAGTGATTTTTTATTATGCCGATGAAGAAAAACTAATTCCGGTTACAGTTGGCGATTATATTTTAGCTGAATTAGAAAATGACAATATTGTTTTCTTTAATGTTACTCATGCCTTGATGCTTGAGGAATATAAAATTCATCACAAACAGGAAAACTTTGTTGCTGAAAAGTTTTTTCTATATCACCAAAATGGACAAATCAGCATACTTACAGCCGATTTGATTTCGGAAAAATACACACTTAGTCGCATTCATTCCAAGATAAAAAAGATAGATTCCGATTCTGAAAGATTGCTTGAGTTGATTCCGCGAGTGGTTTATGAGTTTAAAAACAGTCTGATTCTGGATATGATTAAACAGAAACTTATAGAATTGAAAGCTGCAAATGATGCTAAGGATACGGAGTTATATAACCGGATTATGCAGGATTGGGATCAGTTGGAAAATGTAAAGAAACAACTTTCGAAAACCTTGGGTGAGAGGATAATTATTAAACTTTAGACAAACTCAACTTTTCTAAACTTTGGAAAAACTTTATAATATTAAAATGAATTTATTTGACCAAATAATTTTCGGACCTATTCACAGCCGTCGGCTGGGACTTTCACTTGGTGTAAACTTGTTGCCAATTGATGCTAAAATTTGTTCGTTCAACTGTATTTATTGTGAATGTGGCTTTAATACCAACATGCAAGAATCGCCAATTCCGACTCGCCAGCAGGTGCGTGAAACGCTGGAAGCAAAACTGAAGGAGATGACTGCTGAAAACCAGATTCCTGATGTTATTACTTTTGCAGGTAACGGAGAACCGACTTTGCATCCCGAGTTTGAAGGAATCATTGACGATACAATTGAACTGCGAAATCAACTCTGTCCGACTGCGAAAGTCAGTGTGCTTTCCAATTCCACAAAAATTCATAAACCGCATATCTTTGCTGCATTGAATAAAGTCGATAATAATATACTGAAATTTGATTCAGCTATCGACCGCACCATGAAACTGATGGATGAACCGGTAGGAAAACACATCAACGTGAGATGGCTGATTGAAAATCTAAGGAAATTTGAAGGTAATCTGATTATCCAAACCATGTTTTTGCGTGGCGAATTTAAAGGAGAAAGTTTTGATAACACAACGGATGAAGAAGTGGAAGCCTGGCTGAAAGCTATGGAAGAAATAAAGCCACAACAGGTGATGATTTACAGTCTCGACCGTGAAGCACCAACTGAAACGCTTCAAAAAATCACAGTGGATGAATTGAATGTGATTGCTGAAAAAGCAAAAACAAGAGGATTTGATGTGTTGGTGGCAGGATAAGTGACCCCTAGCGACTAAATTACCCCTAACCCCTAAAGGGGAATTAAGTTACTTTTATTTCTTTGAAATCAATAAAGTGGAAACCATGAAAACGGACTTGCATAATTCCCCTTTAGGGGTTAGGGGTAAAATTTTAATTTGTCCTTTAAACTGGGGATTAGGTCATGCAACTCGTTGTGTGCCAATTATCCGACAACTTTTGGCTGATGGTCATGAGCCGGTAATTGTATCCGATGGGTTTCCACTTGAATTTCTAAAACAAGAATTTCCATCCCTACGTTTTATCGAATATAAATCCTATCCTGTTTATTACTCCAAAGGTAATTCACAAATTGGAGCAATGCTACTAAATTTACCAAGAATCATTAAAGGCATTATAAAAGAACATTTTTGGTTGTGGAAACTGCTGAGAAAAGAACATTTTGATAAGGTAATTTCGGATAACCGGTTCGGAATGTGGAATAAAAAAACGTATTCTGTTTACATGACTCACCAGATTATGGTGAAGACACCCCATTTATTAAAACTTTTTGAACCTGTAATCTGGTTGATTCATCGACTGATTATTCATCGTTTTGATGAATGCTGGATACCTGATGTAAAAGAAAATGGAGGATTTTCAGGTGATTTATCACACAAATATCCCATACCTAAAAATGCGAAGTTCATTGGAATACAATCCCGCTTTCAGGGACTGAAAAATGTGACACCAAACACTAATTTTGATGTGGTGGCCGTTATTTCGGGAGTTGAACCTCAGCGTACGATTTTTGAAAAAATGCTGATCAAAAA
Source organism: Bacteroidales bacterium (assembly GCA_038244215.1). GTDB lineage: Bacteria > Bacteroidota > Bacteroidia > Bacteroidales > Paludibacteraceae > Paludibacter. The sequence continues at coordinate 2,681 of JBBRTR010000096.1, read as the reverse complement.
ATACAAGAGCAAACCGTTTCAAACTATTCTGGTTTCGGGGCAACCACACAAATTAAAGATTGGCAAGAGTATTCATAATATTACTCTTGTCTCTCATCTTTCAGATAAAGAAATTGCAGCTTTATTCCTCGGAGCAAAAAAGATTGTTGCCCGCTCAGGTTATTCCACCATTATGGATCTGGTTACATTAAATTGCCTTGATAAAGCTGAACTCATTCCAACTCCCGGACAAACTGAACAAGAATATCTGGCTACGATTCACAAGAAATGAAGGTACAGTTTTAGAGTTCAAAATCAAAAAATCAGATAGAAAATAAATAATATTTGTGTTAAACAATGGAGTTTTATTATTTTTCTAAATCCAAATCGGATATTCGTTTCGTCTAACTATAAACGAACAATATTTTTAAAATTTAAAAGCTCAAAATTATGAAACGAATTGGATTATTATTACTTGCTTTGACACTATTAGTCGGGGTAAATGCAGCAAATCAAACTGTTCCTGTGCGCAAGGACAGTGTAAAAGAAATCGGAATTGTCAATAAAACAAAGGAAGCAGTTACAGCTAAAGATTCCATGCTTATGGAGAAACTGTCAGCCGAACAGATTATGCAATTAGAACAAGCTAAATTAGACGTTGAGCGTCAGAGAATTAGTGCTGAAAATGGGAACGACTTACCCATGAGCCCATTCGCCATTTTTATGATTTGTTTATTGCCATTCCTCTTTGTTGCGGTGATTATTGCGGTGACTCTTAGAGCAAAAAATGCAGAATCGAAACGCCGTTATGATTTGTACACTAAATCACTGGAAATGGGACAAACTGTGCCCGAACATTTCTTTGATGAACCGAAAAAAGCAAATCCATCTTCAAACCTGAAAAGAGGTATTCTTTGGTTGGTTGTCGGCATTGCCGTTGTGATTTCATTTATTGTAATGCATGAAACAGATGGTTTAATTCTTGGAATAGTTCCTGCATTTGTTGGAGTAGGTTATTTGTTGGTGCATTTTTTGGATAAACCCAAAACAGATTCAACTGAAATCAAGTAAAACCAATGAGCAACACGGAAGATATCCGTTGGGTAGCACAGGTAGCACTTTTTGGTGATAAGAGTGCATTTGATAAACTCACTTGTAAATACCAGTCGTCCATCCGTCGGTTCTTATTGAACTTGACGGTGGGCGATGGTCCGTTAAGCGACGATTTGGCTCAGGAAACTTTTATCAAAGCGTATCTAAATATCAGTTCATTTAAAGGTCTTTCAGGGTTTTCGACATGGCTTTACCGAATTGCTTACAATGTGTTTTATGATTCTGCACGGGCTCAAAAACGATATGCAGATATCAATGAATACGAAATTGATAACCTGCATCAAACACAGAACGAGTTTTCGGTCGAAAAACTGGATATTTACAAGGCGTTAAAACTGCTACGTCAAGAAGAACAAACGGCTGTATTATTGTTTTATATGGAAGATAAAACTCATCCCGAGATTGCTAAAATTATGAATTGCCCGCTCGGTACAGTAAAAACATATATTTTGAAAGGGAAAGAAAAAATATCTATTTACTTAACAAAAGAAGGATATGGAAACAAATGATAAACTGCTGAAAGACTTTTTCAGTGAAAATAAAAAGCAAATAGTTGATAATGGATTCACAAAACGTGTAATCCGTAAATTACCTGAACAATCAGATAGAGCTTGGATTATCTGGGTTTTTGCAGCCTTTGGTGTAGCACTTACGTTTTATATTGGACTTCAGACCGGACTTTTTGAACAAATCATATTTTTACTAAAAAAAGTTCCTTTTTATTATTTGCTGGCAGGAGTATTTTGTTTTCCGTTGCTTGGCATAGCCGGATGTTATTTATCTCAAAATAAAGCTTGTAGGATAATATAAAATGTACCCTTAGAAACCATTTTATATTAGTTTTTCATATTCAAAATCCAATTTTAATAATTGGATTTTTTTATTGACTTTGGTCTGTTATACATATAAATGTCTTTATCAAAAATTATAGTCAACAAAGAAAGAGAAATAGAAGACAAGCGTAAATAGAGTTGCAAATAAGTTTGATTTATTGGAAAAATATTCCGAAAACCATAATTATTGTATATTTATAAAATTTTGAAATAAAATATGCAGGATTAAAGAAATTTTTCTTTAATTCCTTTCATACTCAAAATATTTGTAGTACTTTTGTCAGGTGAAAGAAGGTTTTTTAATTTTCAAGGTAAAAAAAGAGATAGTTAAATAAAAAATAGAATCATTTAAACAAAGAAAAATGGCAAATTTGGATTTAAGCAAGTATGGTATTTCGGGTAATTTTGAAATCATACACAATCCTTCTTACGAAGAATTATTTCAGGCAGAAATGGATCCTGCTAACGAAGGTTTTGAAAAAGGTATATTAACAACTTCAGGCGCAGTATCTGTTGATACCGGTAAATTTACAGGACGTTCTCCTAAAGATAAATTTTTCGTAAAAGATGCAGTATCAGACGAACATTTGTGGTGGGATGGAACAATCAACCGTCCAACAACTCCCGAAGTATTTGATCATTGCAAAGATTTGGTAACAAAACAACTTTCTACTGCAAAGAAAATCTATGTAGTTGATACATTTTGTGGAACGAACGAAGATACTCGTATGAAAGTGCGTTTTATCATGGAAGTTG
>JBBRTR010000095.1:0-10999 GCA_038244215.1 Bacteroidales bacterium | reverse complement strand
TTTGATACAAGCCATTGTGTTTAAGCCCAAAATCGGGTGGATTTCGCAATTTAAATCCATTCTGAAAGAACCGTACATACATCCCAATCCTAGACAGGGAACTACATAATCTGAACCATACGCACCTAGCTTAACTGATAGATTTTCAATCATCTGATATTCAAAACCGGTAGCAAAACGGTAATTGCTGCTCACTTCCTTGTCAATTTGTGACCGCCAAACAAATTCCGGTGAAAAATAATATTCAGTTCCCAAACTAAATATGGAAGGAATCCGTTTAATTACAAATTCTGTATTAATATTTGTTTGAAACGGGTTAAAAGTATTGAAACCCAAACTAAAAGATGGTGAAAGTTTAACTGATAAACCTACTTGTGGCAATAAAGCACCACGATATGAATTGGTCGCAGCGAAATAAGCTGTATAATAATTGAATTGAACGCCCAAGGCAAACTTATCAGAGAAATTACGGGCAAGTCCAAGGCCGATAATCATTTCATGATATAACGAATAGCCAAAGTGAGAAAAAGATAGACCGGCATTCACAAGATTTGTTGGTATTCCAACTTGAAAACTCTTGGTGGAAAGCTCCGAAATTAAATACCGGTTCTCAAACTGAAGCCCAATTTCCGCCTTTTCAATATATCCCAACATGGCAGGGTTATTGAAGGCAGTCCAGTCCTGTGTATTCGAAACAGAAGTTTCTGCAATGGATTTGGAAGTTGGAAGAATATTGGATATCTGACTGGATATAAAATGAGGAATTAAACACAAACAGATTAAAATAGTGATTTTCTTCATAATTATCTGATTTTAAAAGATAAAGCATTGGAAGTGAAAATACATCTTTGAATATTTTTTGTCAAAATTATAAAATATTTGCGTATTAACAAATTATTTTGTAAAATAATTGCATTTGGAATAAAAATTGTCATATAAGAATCACATTTGTAATTTGATTTTTACTTTACTTGAATGAAAAAAATCTTTTCCATATTATTATTTGTCGTACTATCTGTTATATGTACAGAAGTTCACGCGCAAAATTCAAATGAGTACATTCCACCCGGAGGAGCTCGTCTGATGGTTCAGATTAATGGAAACGATACAATTTTATTGGCTTATTTGCACGACATTTGGGTTTTCCCACGCAATAATTTTAAAAACAAGGCTCAGGAACAATTTTTCTGGCGTACCGTGCGTGATATAAAAAGAGCACTTCCTTATGCCAGAATAATTGCCACGGAGTTAAATCAGACCAATAAAAAATTAGCCACCCTTAAAACTGATTCGGAACGCAAAAAATATCTTTCTCAATACGAAAAAGTTGTTTTTAAAAAATATGAAGCTGATTTAAGGAAAATGACTCTCAATCAAGGACAGTTATTATTGAAACTTATTGATCGTGAATGCGATAAAACATCTTACGATTTAATTAAGGCGTACAGGGGAACTTTCACAGCTTTTTTCTGGCAGGGAGTGGCACGTTTATTCGGTTCGAATTTAAAATCGGAATATGACGCGAGCAACAAGGATAAAATGGTGGAAAGAATTATTGTATTAGTCGAAGCCGGGCAACTTTAGTAATTTAAACTTCAAATGACAGAAATTACACGAGAAACAAAAGCAGATATCGTATTTGAGAAGAATAAAGTACGACTTCAAATCCGTGAAATGAAAAAAGAAATTACGGATATTCAAAAACAAAATGAAGCCACATCCGTATTCGAAAAAATTGAATTACTTCCTGAATTCATCAAAGCTAAAACAATTTTCATTTACTGGTCTTTACCTGATGAATTACCAACCCATGATTTTATTGAAAAATGCTGCAATGCAAAACAAATTTTGCTGCCGGCAATAAATGAGAATGAAATGAAACCCAAAAAATACATTTCAGGAAATCAAATGAAGCAGGGATTGTTGGGTATTTTTGAACCTGATTTAGAAGAAAATTTTGATGGAAAAATAGATTTGACTATCGTTCCTGGAATGGCATTTGATTTGAAGAAGAATAGATTGGGACGTGGGAAGGGATATTATGATCGGTTTTTCAAAGAAAACAATTCATTTAAAATAGGTATCTGCTTTGATTTTCAAATAGTTGATATAATCCCTGTTTCAGATCACGACTTTAGAATGGATAAAATAATCGCACATTCCTTGATAATTTAGATTTATCCGAAGAATAAGGATTCTAAACAAGTAAATCGTCTTCCTTTGTCAGCTCTTTTTCTCCTTTTCGGTAATAATAAATCAATCCAAAATTTTTACATTTCATCAATTTTGTGTAGGGTTTTTCGTCCTTAAATTTTGCCTCCACCTGATTCCAAATATCCAGAATAATATCATCCCCTTTCACTCGAAGGTTTACAAGTTCTTCCCAGTTTCGGTTCGTAGTATTTTGGTAAATTTTTTGTGTTGATTTATATTCTTTAAAAACTTCATAATGAACTTTTACTTTCGCAATTGCCGGGTTATAAATAGGCAATCCACCATTTCTAATTCGTTCATTTTCGCCGTCGATGATACATTTTCCCCACTGAATTAAAGCAGCTTCAGTACTTAAATCCGGTACATTGTGAATATCCGGATCAAGTTGATAAAACAATTTATGTTCTTTTTTTATATCGCCCCGAATAACGGATAGATTGAAAACCTGAATAAAATGTGAGATATAAAGGCGGGCATTATGAACGATTTGCTGGTAACGCTTATTTGCGGATATCTGGCTTTCAAGTGTTTGCTGATATTGGATGAGTTGTTTTTCGAATCCACCGAGGTAGGTTTTTGCTTCGTGAATCGTTTTATAAGTTACTACTAAATCACCATAATTCTGATTATCCGATTGTTGGATAGCTGTTCGAAAAGCTCGTAAACGAGCTTGATCCGTGTTGGGAAGTCTTCGGTAGGGCATTCTAATCTACAATTTGGAATTTACAATTTACAAATAAACATTAAGTCGTTTTGTAAATTGAAAATCGGAAATTAAATCATTGGAAATTAATTTATGCCTGCAAAGATAAAAAATTAATCCATTCTTGACATTAATTTTTCGGCTAAATTTCTCAATTCTTGCTTATTATTTGTAGAAACAGTCACTTTTTCGAGATTTGCGATGGCCTTTGTATAAAAAAACAGCATCTTGTCTTCGCAAATCTGTTTTACTCCGAGTTTATTATAAAGTGAAGTGATAGCTTTGATTTTTTCGTCGGAGCGGTTTTTATCTCCGTTTTCCAACCAAAACTCCAATTCTGAAGCATCATTTCCAGCAGCAAGTTCTAAAGCATGGATTAATAAATAGGTTTTTTTGTTGCAAAGAATATCACCGCCTATTTTTTTCCCAAAAGTACTTTCATCACCATATACATCAAGCAAATCATCCTTCATTTGAAATGCAAGTCCGATATTGATACCGAAATCGTACAAGTTTTGTGCATCCTCCTCTCCTGCTCCACCTATCAATGCTCCACATTTTAGAGCACAACCTAATAAAACGGCAGTTTTCAACCGAATCATTTCCAGATATTCTTCGGCTTTAACAACATCCCGATTTTCAAAATCCACATCATATTGCTGTCCTTCACAAATTTCAGCAGCAGTTTGTGAAAACAAATCCAAAACGAATTTCAAATGAGTTTCAGGAGTTTTGGCAATAAACTGATAAGCTGTGATTTGCATTACATCGCCCGAAAGTATGGCAGTATTATCATTCCACTTTTTATGAACAGTTGGTTTACCTCGACGAACATCAGCCCGATCCATAATATCGTCGTGAAGCAAGGTGAAATTATGAAATATTTCCAATCCAATAGCTGTATTTACAGCGGGTTGAACATCTTCAGAAAACAAATTACAAGCCATCAGGGTCAATGCCGGACGAATTCGCTTTCCACCCAATGAAAGTACATAACCGATTGGTTCATACAATCCAATTGGTTCTTTATTCCAATTTATTTTTTCCAGATCAAAACTAATTATCTGAGATATTTCGTTGAATGTTTTCATCTTTTATTTTCAAATTGGCACATTTTCAAATCTTCAAATTAATTCATTTTCAATAATTTCAGTCATTACTTCTTTAATATCTAATCCTGCAGCAGCAATTTGTTGTGGAATAAAACTGGTTGTTGTCATTCCGGGAGTCGTATTCACTTCCAATAGATTGATAACATCTCCTTCTGTAATTATATAGTCAATCCGCACAATTCCTTTGCAACCCAGAATATCGTAAATGGCTGAAGTCAGCTTTTGTACTCGTTCAGTCAAGGATTTGCTGATTCGAGCCGGTGTAATTTCCTGAACTTGCCCTTTGTATTTGGCGTCATAATCGAAAAATTCATTCTCACTTACAACTTCAGTAACGGGTAACACCTGCGCTTTGTTTTTGGTCTTATATATTCCACAGGTAATTTCAGTACCTGCCAAAAATGCTTCAATCATTACTTCTTCGCCTTCGGCAAAAGCATGAGCAATAGCAGGTTGAAGCTGGTTAACAGTTTTTACTTTTGTCACACCAAAACTGCTACCACCTACATTCGGTTTTACGAAGCATGGGAAACCAATCTTCTGAGTCACCTCTTCGTTAGAAACTGTTTGTCCTGAACGGAGTACGAGTGATTCTGAAACCTTGACTCCAAAACCTTTCAGATATTGATTACAGGTAAATTTATTAAAAGTCAAAGCAGCAGCCAAAACACCACAACAAGAATACGGAATCCCCAATAATTCAAAATAACCCTGCAAAATTCCGTTCTCTCCCGGAGTTCCATGAATGGTGATGTATGCAAAATCGAAATTTGTTTTTTCTCCGTTTCGGATAAAACTAAAATCGTTTTTGTCAATTGTAATCTTTTCTGAATCAGACCATTCAACCCGCCATGATTTTCCAACTATCGTTACAATATAAATGTTGTAACGTTCCTTATCCATAAATGAATACAAACCGTCGGCACTTTTCAGCGAAACAATTACTTCAGAAGAATCTCCACCTGCTACGATGGCTATATTTTTTTTCATAAAAATTATTTGAAAATTGGTATCGCAAAGATAATAGAAAATGAGAAAAGAAACATAAATAATAACTTTTCATTTCGCGGATATAAAAACCCGGCTGAATCTCCTTATTGAAATTCAGCCGTTTATTTGGATATACGAAGTTATACCTTGCTTTTGAAACTACAACAATACCTAGGATTGAATATAAGATAGGATTAAAAATCCAGAGAATACAAGAGTTGGGATTCCAAAAATCCCATTAAACTGTGCCAGCTTATGCTCATTTAATTGGCAGATCCAGCAGGACGGAGTTTAACAAGGAAGTCTGTCCCCAAGTTCTGTAAAGACATACGGTTTCTTGCGCAAACCCATTTTGATAGCATTTGATATCACAAATTGTGATTTCCAATGTTGAAATTCAATTTCGTTTAACCGCTTGGTTTAATACCCGTGTTTCTACACCATACATTTCTGACAAATCTCTGTCAATCATTACTCTATATCCTCGTATTTCGTAAATTTTATTTTGTATGATTTGAATTTCCATAGTAACATCCTGTTATTTAAATAACTATCATGGGAATAAAAGCTAACGCTTTTGAAAATATGTAATGTCTATTGTCGCTACAACTGATAAGTTTAATTATTGAGATGCAAATATATGCAATTGTTTTTAAGTATGTGTTGGAATGTAAATATTTATATCTCTTTTAATTTCCCCAGCATTTCTACTGCTCCTTTTTCAAATTTTGAGAAAGCGAACCACTTTTTACCGAGGTCTTTGAGCGAAGCACCGAAATGATAAACGTCAGAGTTGTCAACAATCAGAAATCGGTCGTGCGATTGGTTAAATTCTTTTATGTTTATCGGTGAATACTGAGCATTGTGTTTTTCTATGTCGAGTTTCAATTGTTTGGTAAGCTTGCTTGTATAAATAGTAACCTGAACATTGGTGTTTCGTTTTGAGAAAAGCGTAAGTACCGATTCATCCACATAATTGTCGATTAATACTAAGCTGTGATTTGCAGATTTAATCAGTTCAGATACAAAAAGATAGGCATCAAATATCTGTCCATCATAAAAAATGCCTTGTTTAGGTTTGGTATCCCCACTTTCGAGGGCATCCAGAATTTGGTCTATTCGTTTATCGGTAGCTAATTGTTTTTGTTCTACTGTTTCTATCCGTTGGAATAGTTGAGCATTATTTAGAATAAATTTTCGCATATCAACGAATGCATTTATTATTCGAATACTCGTCTGTACTGCTGTTTGGCTGCGAAGTACTGCCGAGAGCATTGAAACACCCTGCTCAGTAAATACATACGGTAAGTATTTTATATTTTCACCCCGTTTAACTTTATGGCCTTTAATATCCTTGTTCAAGGTCACAAATTGTGACCTTGAAGATTCTTTATATTCATTTTCAGACAATTGAAATCTAAATGAGTTTGGAAATCTCTCAATATTCCTTTTAACAGCTTGATTTAGCACTTTTGTTTCTACACCATAAAGCGGTGCTAAATCAGCATCAAACATCACTTGCAAGCCACGAATTGTATAAATCTGATTTTGAATAGTGATAGTATTTGAAAGTTGTAAATTTTCATTCATTAGTTAAATAATTATATAGTTAACTTATCTAAATCCTATATTCTGAAAATATATATTTTCGTCTTATGTCATGTGATTTTTATATTGTAAGCTCTACTAAAAACTAAACAATGTTGTATATCTAAGAGGAAATTAAGATGACTTATACTATGCTATTAAGGGGATGAAAGCCTATATTTAACCTGATTATTCGAAACCCTTAGGAGAAATTGATTCAATTAATATTCTTCCCCTTTTTTTAAATTTGATTGATGCTTATTGATTTCAAAATACGACATTTATTTTTTTATTTTATTTATATAAGCAATTGTCGCTATTACTCACGAGTTAAATTATTGAATTGCAAAAATATGAAATTGTTTTGAATAAATGTGCTTCAATGTAAATATTTTAAAAATTAATTTTAATAATCCAACCGGATTAGTCAGTTTTTAGAATCAAGTAATTCTCGAAATAAAATCTAATTGCTGATTTTACAAAGCATATATTTGAGCGTAACAATGACCACACTTTAGCGCGCAATGGTCATTGTTAGGTGTAACAATGACCACACTTTAGCGCGCAATGGTCATTGTTAGGTGTAACAATGGCCACACTTCGGTGCGCATTGGTCATTGTTAGGTGTAACAATAACCACACTTCGGTGCGCAATGGTCATTGTTAGGTGTAACAATGGTCACACTTCGGTACGCAATGGTCATTGTTAGCTATAACAATGACCAAACTTTAACGCGTAATGACCATCGTTTTGGGGTTTTATGTTCGTAATTATTTGTTCTAAAACTATGTTTTTAGCTTGAATATGTGTGAGTTAAGCTATTTTCACGTGCTAACTAAATTCTTATTTTTTACTTATTCAACCGGTATGGACTGATAAATTTCATTTTTGGTATTAATTGTTTAGCCCCTTTAATCTCACTCAACTGAGGCTTAAAATTGTTCAGTTGAAGAAAATTTCAATTTTTTATTGTGTATTTGTTACATATATAAATATCTTTTATAATAATACTTGTTTATTACATATATTTTGTGTACATTTGCAATGATTTAAGTTTGAGAAAAAAACAGAACACCGCATTCTAAGTTGGATAGTATAAACTAGAATCGGATAGCAAGTTAATAACAATCAAACTAAATTCCCCAAAACAATGCAGACGTAATGGGCTGCTTGAAGTGGAAATTCCACTCATGTGATTTTGGGTATAAAAATAATAGAAAAATAAAATTTTTAAATTATGCTTAAAAAGCAATTTGAAAAAATCAACTCCTACAAGCTTATCGAGGGTTTGATTGAAAAAGAAAAGATGACCTTTAACCTATTACCTGACTTTGCGGCAAGAGCCACTTCCTTTTCGGAGGCAGTTGCAGGTATTAGCACCATTTCGCCAGAGCAGTGGTACGCTAATATGGCCGAAAGATTGGCGTTAAGCCATGCGAAAGCAAGGCTAAGGAGTCAACTCATGTTGGTGATTAGGAAATTAGTATTTTATGCGGATACTGTTCCCAACGATGCATTGACGGCGGATGTTGATTACACATCTTGGGAATTAGCACGCATGAGAACTGTATCACTTATTGATGTGGCAAGAATGGTACTAGAACGAGCTACCAAGGTATTACCGGAAGCTACCTTGGCTCAATTATCGCAAGCCGATTTAGACCCCATTGTAGCAGCAATTGATGACGTGGTGTTAAATCAAACTGCGTTTCGCAATTGGCAGCTTAAAAACAAAAGGGATACAAAAGCTATACAAGCGGCTTTTGTAAATGCTGACGCAGCATTGGCTAAACTAAATTTGTCTGTAGGTTTATTGGAACATTCCAACCCGACACTCTTTGCACACTATCAGGATGCGAAAAAAGTGTTGGTCTCCTACCGGAAATTGAGCGTTATGGCTTCAGTAGTGTATGCCAAAACTGAATATCCGGTTTCGGGCGTAACAATAGAGATTCGCAAACTAGGCGAAGAAGCACCCTCCGATTTGATGATTACAACTCCCAAAAAGCAGAAGAAATCAACAGCTTTAGGCAGTTTTATTATCAGAAATTTGGTGGAAGGCGATTATCTATTGACTGCTTCTAAAGTTGGAATGATTACTAACAATATCCCATTCACGGTGGCAGCCAGCGAAACAACCAAGCTGAACATATTAATGAATGTGGCATAGCTTACTTTAAAAAAAACACCTCAAAACTTATTGTTTTGAGGTGTTTTTTTAATTCTTACTCTTCGTTTTTAAACACAAATTTGCCAACTACTGGAATGTTGAAACAACCATATTATTCCCCTTTAGGGGTTAGGGGTTTCTTCTACTCTATATTCTTCGCATAATTCCGCCACTTTTCAACCAACTGCTGCATATCATCTGGCAATTCGCTTTCAAAATGCATATATTCTCCGGTTCGTGGATGCACAAAACCCAGCGTTTTGGCATGTAAAGCCTGCCGTGGACAAATATTAAAGCAATTGTTTATAAACGCTTTGTACATGGCTGTGTTTTGTCCTTTCAGAATAATATGACCGCCATACCGTTCGTCATTGAAAAGTGTGTGCCCAATATGTTTCATGTGAACTCGAATCTGATGCGTGCGACCTGTTTCCAACCTACACTCCACCAAAGTTACATAAGCCATTCGTTCCAACACTTTGTAATGCGTTATTGCATGTTTTGCATACGGATTTTCACCTTCTGGAAAAACTGTAAACTGCATTCTATAACGAGGATCGCGTGCCAACGAACCAATAATTGTACCTTCATCTTCTTTGATATTTCCCCAAACCAAAGCTTGATAACGCCTGTGAGTTGTTTTCTCAAAAAATTGTTTTCCCAAAAAAGATTTGGCATTTTCAGTTTTCGCAATTAGAATCAGACCGGATGTATCTTTATCGATGCGATGTACCAAACCAATACGAGCATCGTTCGCATCAAACTCCGGATAATCTTTCATGTGCCAGGCAATGGCATTCAACAAAGTGCCGTCGAAATTACCAAATCCAGGATGCACAACCAGCCCCGGCTGTTTATTTACCAAAATAATGTCTTCGTCTTCATACACAATATTGATTGGAATATCCTGCGGAATAATTTCAAATTCGTTGGGCGGATAATCGAGAACAATAGAAATAACATCCAAAGGTTTCGCACGGTAATTGGATTTGACTGCTTTTCCATTTACAAGAATATTTCCTGATTGAGCTGCTTCCTGTATCCGGTTTCTTGAAATATTAGACATACAATTAACCAGATATTTATCAATGCGGGTTATGGCTTGACCTTTATCCACCACAAAGCGGAAATGTTCGAAAAGTTCTTGCTCCCCTCCCACTCCAACTACCTCATCTTCTTCTGTTTCTTCAAAAAGATCGTTTATCACAGTTATTTTATTCCCTCTTTAAAAAAATTGTTCGTCCGAATCTTGCTTTTTATCATCATCAAATGTTTTATTCAACATTGATTTGTCAGTTGATAACCAGATATCAATGCGGCTTCCGGCCGGTAATGTACTTCCTGCAGCAGGCTTTTGGCGATAAATAATATAGTTCGATTCGTTGCCGGATGGTGCAACATCATAATTGACAGCTCCTATAATAAACGATGATGAAAGAACATTCTGTTTGGCTTCTTCTAGGCCAAGTCCTTTAATGACAGGGATGACTGATATACTGTCACCCAAACCATTCCCAACAACCAAAACCAATAAACTACCTTCTGGAATTCGAGTCCCTGCTGTTATGCTTCGCCCACGAAATTTCACATCCGAAACCAGATCTTTATATTCGGAAGGTGTATATTCTACGCTACCGACATTCAAACCGATTGATTTCAACATAGCATCAGCCTGACGGTAAGACACATCGTTTACGTCGGGTAACGCAACCTGACGAACCTGACGAGAATTGATTATCAGATAAATGGCGCGATTACTTTTTACTGTAGAATTTGCCGGCGGAATCTGGTCGATAATGGTTCCGAGTTTTTTATCGCGTACATATACCGAATCAATAACCTGCGGATAAAGTCCATGTTTAGCCAACACCTGTTCTGCTTCCTCTACATACTGACCACGCAAATCGGGAATAATTTCTGATTCACCATGATGCGTATAAAAATCAATGCCAATCAATGCAGCCCATACCACAGCAACAAAAACGACAATTGCTAAAAGTAAATTTTTTACTGTAAATCCAAGGAAGGTTTCTTTCCAAAATGTTTTAAAATCCATTTATTTTTCGTTTGAAAGTTTGAAAGTTTGAAAGTGACAGCAAAAATACTGATTTTATTGATTGCTAAATGCATAAAAACAAAAAAAGTAAAAACTTACATGAAGTCTTTACTTTCTTTATACTGTTTTTGCAGATAGATTAATGTTTGTGACGACCTTCGTCAGC
>JBBRTR010000094.1:0-11000 GCA_038244215.1 Bacteroidales bacterium | reverse complement strand
GTGGACGCTCGGATGCAGGAGGTTGAGAAAAGATGTTCAGATTCAATATGAAAATGAAGAGAATAAGAAAGATATTTCGTGAAGAAAACATGCCTGAATAGTAAATGTGTAAATAGTAAGTCTTAAAGAATTCCCTTTGTACTTGGCAATTCGTACTGATAAATGTCGCGTTTCACGGCCATTTTAATCGATTTCGCCAATGCTTTAAAAATTCCTTCAATTTTATGATGTTCGTTTTCGCCTTCTGCTTTAATATTCAGATTCATTTTAGCAGCGTCGCTAAACGATTTAAAAAAATGCAATATCATTTCAGTAGGTAAATCACCAATATACTCGCGTTTAAATTCCGCATCGAAAACTAACCACGAGCGACCGCCAAAGTCTAAAGCCACTGAGCACAAACAATCGTCCATGGGTAAATAAAATCCATAACGTTCAATTCCGCGTTTATTGCCCAAGGCTTTGCCAAAAGCTTCGCCCAATGCAATTGCAGTATCTTCAATGGTGTGATGTTCATCCACCTGTAAATCACCTTTTACCTGAATGGTCAGATCAGAACCTGAATGTTTACCTATCTGTTCCAACATGTGATCGAAAAAATTCAAACCGGTGTGAATGTTGCACTTACCTGAACCATCCAGATTGAGTTCAATCAAAATATCGGTTTCTTTTGTGGTTCTTTTTATTTTTGCTGTTCGTTCGCCGGCAAAAAGAAATTCGGTTATTTTATCCCAACTTGTTGTCTGTAAAGCACAAAATTCGGTCAAATCATTTTTTTTCAAAATGTCAGAATCGTCGCTTAGAAAAATAACTTTACAACCCAGATTTTTAGCTAGTTGAACATCGGTGATCCGATCACCGATTACAAATGAACCGGACAAATCATAATTTTCATTGAAGAATTCCGTCAACATGCCAATTCCTGGTTTGCGCGTGGGCAAATTATCTTCAGGAAACGATTTATCAATAAATATTTTATCAAAATGAATAGATTCGTTTTCAAGTGTTTGAAGAAATTTACTTTGAACTAAATCAAAATTTGACTGAGGATAAACTTCCGTTCCCAATCCATCCTGATTCGTTACCAAAGCCCATTCGAAATCCAGTTTATGTCGGATGAAATATAAATTTCTTAGAACTCCGGGAAGAAATTCCATTTGTTCCAGATTATCAACCTGAAAAGTTACAGGTGGTTCAGAAATAATGGTTCCGTCCCGGTCTATAAAAAGAACTTTCTTTTTAGGAATATTGTTATTATGATTGTCCGACATACTTTTAAATAATTACAAACGATTTTATTATCAGGAAATGACTACAAAAATAGTTTATTTTTGGTTGAAAAGAAAATCTGTGAATGTTTACATGTTGAGAATTTAGCTATTAAGTGCCATCTTGATACTAATATTAAAATAAAAATGGAAATTCAGTAGTTTTTCACTTAATCTAATAATTCAAATATAAAAAAATATGAGCACAACTGAAACAACAAAGAAAATGATGCATGGAGCTATTGATCGAGATCATAGCAGAGTTCAATTTAAAGTAAAACATCTTATGATTTCCAATGTATTGGGAAGTTTTAAAGAATTTGATGGCAACGTAACTATGGTCGAAGGCGATTATTCAACCGCAGAGATTAATTTTTCAATTAATACGGCTTCAATCAGTACAGAAGCAGCTGACCGCGATACACATTTAAAAAGTGCCGATTTTTTTAACGCTGAAAAATATCCTAAAATGACTTTTGTAGGAAAAAGTTTAATTCAAAAAGATGAAGATAATTTTGAATTGAAAGGTAATCTTACCATCAAGAATATCACAAAAATTGTAATATTAAACGTTGAGTTTGGAGGATTTATCACTGATCCATGGGGAAACAAAAAAGCCGGTTTTTCCGTTACGGGAGAAATTAACCGTAAAGATTGGGAAATGACTTGGAATACTGCCCTCGAAGCAGGTGGTGTTCTGGTAGGTGACAAAATCAAAATAAATTGTGACGTTGAGTTTGCAATCACATGATTTACAAATAATTTCGATTACAGATACAATTCATTTGGTATAAAAATTCTGCCTACAGATCCTAATTGAGAATTGGTATATTACACAAAGTCGTTGCAACTCTTTAGTTACAACGACTTTCCTATTAGAATATTTTGTACGGTTATTTTTCCGACAAATAGCTGGCAATACCTTCATGAGTAGCTTTAAGAGCTTTATCGCCTTTTTTCCAGTTGGCTGGACAAACTTCACCGAATTCTTCGTTGAACTGAAGGGCATCAATCATGCGGAGAACTTCGTCTACATTACGTCCGAGCGGCATGTCGTTTACCACCTGGTGGCGTACGACGCCTTCTTTATCAATTAAAAATAATCCTCTGTATGCCTGAGGTTCACCAACAAACGATTCGTTTCCTTCTTCGTCGTATTCTTCCGAACCGGCAAGGACATCATACGCTTTCGATATTTGTAAGGTTTGATCGGCAACAAGAGGATATTTAACACCTTTGATTCCGCCATCATTTAGAGGCGTTTGAAGCCATTTCCAGTGAGAAAAGACTGAATCGGTCGAAGCTCCGATTAATACCGTGTTGCGGGCTTCAAAATCGGCTGCACGTTCTTCGAACGCAAGGATTTCAGTTGGACAAACAAAGGTAAAATCGGCTGGATAAAAGAAAAATACCACGTACTTTTTACCAAGATACTGTGTGAGAGAAAAATTTTCTACAGTTTCGCTACCGTTTATTACAGCCTTGCTGTTGAATACCGGTGCTTTTTTTCCTACTAATACTGACATAATTTTATATTTTTATTGGTTATGATTTTAATGACACAAAATTAATCATTAGTCAAAATAATACATCATAAAAACCGATAGAGTTTTCGTATATCACAATAGGAAAAACAAATAAAAGTGAAAGAAGTTCTCAAATCTTGTAAATTAATACGGTTGCATAAGCAGCCATACCTTCGCTCCTACCCACGAAGCCTAGCTTTTCGGTGGTAGTGGCTTTGATGGAAATAGAGTCTGCATCTACACCCATCACTTCGGCCAGCTTGCTTTGCATAGCAGGAATGTGCGGATTTAATTTTGGCGCTTCGGCACAAATGCTACAATCGGCATTGCCCAATTCATAGCCTTTTTGTCGAATTAATAGCATGGTGTCCATCAGCAGAATTTTACTATCAATATTTTTATATTCACCGGAAGTATCAGGAAAATGAAATCCGATATCGCGTAAATTAGCAGCACCCAGCAGTGCATCACACAAAGCATGAATCAATACATCGGCATCGGAATGACCCAACAATCCGACTGAATGTTCTATCTTAATGCCACCAAGCCACAATTCACGTTCAGCAGCAAAAGCGTGTACATCATATCCAAAACCAACCCGAAACGAATTCATAATTCACAATTTATAATTAAAAAAGGTTGTATCAACCCTTTGGAAGAATACAACCGTTCTGTTTATTTTTATTGACTACCGACTATAAACCACCGACTATCAACTATTTTACTAAGTCTTTCAATCCGAACAAGTCGAATGAAAGTGAGAAACGTAAAGTTTGATCAAGCGGATTGGACTGTGATGTAGAAATCACGTATGCTGCATCCAGTGTGAAAACGTTCAGTTTGAAACCGGCACCGGCTGTAAAATACTTACGATTTCCCTTGTACTGACTTTCGTTGTAATAACCGCCACGTACAAAGAACTGATTATTATATGCATATTCAGCGCCAACAGACCACATAATTTCGCTCAATTCTTCTTTTAAGCCGCCCGGAGCATCCGAGAATGACATAAAAATTCCTGATAAGGTCGAAATTGCACTGTATTGATCAATCGTCATATTATTTTGAGTAGGCACCAATAATTTATTCATATCGGCGTTTACTGAAATTTTATTGTAATTGTCAATAGGATATTCAAATGAACCTCCTAATCTTAAATTTGTTGGAATAAAATTGCTGGTCTGGAACTGATCATACGAAATTTTAGAACCGATATTCGAAATATTCAAACCCAAAGCCAAAGTACCATCAGTTGTTTCAAGCGCAATCGGAGTTTTATAATAAGCAGATATATCGGCAGCTACAGCAGCTCCCGGATACATATCAGTTCCACCGCTTAAATTGATACCATTATTCAAATCTGAATAAATAAAACGTAAAGTGGCGGCAGCTGAAAGTTTCTCGGATAATTTGCGTGAATACGCCACATCTACTGCAAGTTCATTTGGGTGTGCTGAACCTTGAGGCTCTCCCAATTGATCCATTAAAGTTATATCGCCTAATGAGAAATAACGTAACGAAGCACTTAATGCCTGACGAGTGTCGAACTTCCAGTAACCTGAAAGATAAGCCAAATCAATATCTGTAACCAGTTTCCGTAACCATGGAGTATACGAAAGTGATAATCCCGCTTCACTGTCCATGAAGACATATTTAGCAGCATTCCAGTATTGTGAGTTTACATCGGGTGCAGTTGCGGCACCAATATCACCCATACCACCTGCTCGAGCATCAGGTGCAATAGATAAAGATGGTACAGCTGTGATTATTGGATTATTCACTTGAGCTATTGCGCTCATTGAAAGAGAGATAAGTACACAAAGTGCCAAGAGATTATTTTTCATTCGTGAAATCTGTTTTTTTGAGAGTGCAATATTATAAAAATTAAATAAATAATTAAATGATTAAACGGATATTTTTAAATTTATTGTTCAGTAATCAATATTTTATTTGTTTTTGAAGTCACATCACTGTTTGTGGTTTTTATATTAACACGATACAAATAAATTCCCGGTTTCACTCGGTTACCATCACTACCGGTTAAATTCCATGAAATATTATTGGCTGAAGATTGTGAGAAAGACCAAATCTTTCGTCCGGCCAAATCAAATATCTCAACAGTTGTATTCAATATGGTTTCCGGGCGATCATGAACCACTTTTATCTCAGTTCCGATTTTTGCCGGATTCGGGTAATTGTAAACCGAGAAAATCTGAGGAGTCAGTCCTTTTACAACTTCAAAATCAATTTTCTTTGTTGTGGAATTATTCAATAAATCCCAAACACGGAATGTAAGCGTGTGTTTTCCACTGTTCATTTCAGGGAGTTTGTAATTTAAGGAACCTTCGGTATAACTATTGGCTGATGCCTGGAAATAATCATTCAGAATATAGGATTGCGAAGGATCTTCATCTACTGTAATCATTATATCATGTCCAATACCGCTTCCAACCGTATTAATTCCGTGAATATCATTCATATTAGCAATCACAAGTGGAGTTTCATTCACTTTATCTCCTGAAACAAAATTGTTTGAATTAAGGTACAATTGTACTTCAGGTCCTATTGTGTCGACCACATTATCGTTAACGGTTCCCCCTACAAAGAAATTCTCAAAATATCCCTGAGCTTCAGATCCATCTGTTTTTTCCTGTGCATAATAATTTATTCTGCCAGTTCCATAGTTATACTTTATGTCTTTGGGCAGCATAAACGAAAAAGTAAATGATCCGTCTGTTACCACAGCATCTCCGGAAAATAGTGTATTTGGTCGGTCTGAATAGGTCATGGCGCCGTCACCTTCGTTATTTAACGTGGTAATTCGTTGAAGTTTATCAAAAACCGTAGCACGTAATGTTCCATTAAAACCAGTTACTTTAACTCCAGCGTTGTCTGCAATATATCCTTTGACAGTAGCAACTGACATGGCACGGAGTGTGTCATTTCCAAACGCTGTGCTTTGATTAACCTGACTAGTCAATATATTGTATTTTGAAGGATAATTTAATTTAACAGCTGGGTCACCCATATACACATAGGATAGTTTGTTAATTTCACTTCCGATACTGTTTTTTGCAATTGCCAAAACATCACCTACACGAAGATTCTCTCCGTTTTGATTTTTTTTAAATAAATTATCACAGAAAAATTTATTCAGTGTAAAGTTCTGTGAAGCATATACAGGCCTTGCAGATGATAGTATACCTATCCCACCACCTATCGGATTAAGTACTACCTGTTCACCGCCGGATACCTGTTGTTCATCATATTGCAGAAAATCACAAGTAGCACCAATAAAAATTGGTAAATGTTGATTCGACAGTGCTTTTACATCGGCAACTGTTAATATATTTTCATTTGCCAAGCCTACAGGTCCTGCATGACCTGTATAATCAAAAACAAAAAGACCGGATCGTAGCAAATTCATAAACCGCGTTTTTGCCAATGGATAAGTCTGGCCACTAGCAGAAACTTCTTGCGAATAAGCATCAAGGTATATTTTATTTACCTGATAAGAAGGAAATTTTCGGGTAACGGAAACTGCCACACTATCCGCTTGTTTAGCATGTAATGATGCATCACCATCATCAGCCAAAAAACATAACTGATTTTTCCAGGATCCTTTATTCTGGTTGTTCATGTAGCCAATTGTTTTATTCACTACATCAGTAGCTTGCTGAACAGTTGTTACCGGAAAACGTCCGATACCAATGTCAACTAAATTGGAAGGCACCTGCGTACCTTCGTTGTCATCTAAAAGCCCGAAATAATCATCTGTTACATACGATAAAGTTATTACAAGCGAATTTTCAGCCTGATACGTTAGAATTAGATTATCTCCCGAATTAGACAAAAGTTTTCTATTATCATACGATCCACGTCCGAAAAGCAACAAGTATTTTGGTATATCTGCAATGTTGTTTGTGCTTAAAGCTCTGTCGTAAAGCAATTTAATCATCCAGCGATAAGCAGTGGCATCAGGAGTACCTGATGAAAATTCATTATAAACCTGATCGGTGGTAACCACTTCTACAGTCAAATTGTCTTTATCGCGGTGAGCCTGAGCCAGTGTTTGAGCCTGAGATAGAAACTGTGGATTGGTAATGATAACCATATCTACAGGAGCTAAAGCATGTAAATTTTGATTCGGAACAACATCATCAATTACGGGTTTTGCAAATGATGAAGCTGCTGTAGGATCAATTGCTATATAACTTGAAAATGTATTTCCTGAAGCTGTAAATGAAAGTTTTCCACCGATATTAGTCGTTGGCATATTTCCTATATTTTGAGGGTCAGTAATGTCCCAAATTTTTACATTTGGACCAGCTGAATTCAAAAGATATTGGTTATATGTGTTTTGTCCAAGAAAATCCACATTTTGGAATTGCATGGTTGAACCACTCATTTTCAATTGACGCCGTGTATTTATTTCGAGATAATTTAAATAACCCACTGCTGTAGAGTTCGATTTTGAATACGAAACGTTAAAGTTGAATGACTCATTCTGAGCATTAAAGGTATAAGTGCCTGAAGTACCCACTGCTTGTGTGTAATTATCATCGGTTTTTTGTGGAACAGTAAGAGTTTTGGTTTGAGTACCGTTTAAACTTAGCGAAAAATTGGAAGAGACAGTTGAAGCTGCCGCAACGTCCATTTTTACAGTTGTAAGACTTGATAAGACTGGATTTGGAAATGTAAACGGGAAATTATAGGATACTATATCACTGAACGGTTCACCGTAAAATTCTTTTCCTGAATTACAAAGATTAATCAAATCTTTTTCATGTAATTGATAATCTGCGAATTCTTCAACAGGATTTATTGTTGCACCTGAAGGAACTTCAGTCGTTTTATCTATAATTTTTTTTCCACTTCCAGCATCTGAACTAACGAAATAATACCCATATTTGGAGTAATAATTTACGGTGTGTGTAAATATGGATCTCGATTTGTCATATATCCAGTCATTTACTCCTTTTGCATAAAACAAAATATAATCACCGGCATTAAACACTCCATCACTTCCTTTTTCCATCCAAATAGAATTTTCAGGAAGATCATCGATCTTCGGATTCATAAAATTCTGGTCGAGTAGAGCGCCACCATATCCGAAAATTCGTACGTTTGCCGGGTCAACTCCCATACTTACAAGATCCTCATACGTTAGTTTATAAACGCCACTATTGGTGATATGAATTTTGACAAATTTCCCCTGTGCCAATGCTGAGGAAGCAGAATAGGAATGAAGGTTTGCAGAAGCAATTTTTTGAGGTTTTTGTGTTTCTGTGATTTGTAAATCGAAAGATTTTAATTTTTGAAATTCAGCATCTTTCAAAATGAAAGGTAAAATACTGATATCTAGAAAATGAATATTTCGATTGTTTAAAATATCTATTTTTGCCTTCGTTGTTGTGGGAATTTCTTTTATTAGCAGTAAGTTTTTTTCTTCTGGACTAACAGTAATATAAATCGGGTTTTTTATTTCAACCTGATACGAAAATAGAGGATTATAATCTATCCTTTTTACAAAAAATGGAAGATAAGTTTCATCGGGATATTTTGCTCCATCAAAAGAAATGATCTGAATGGAAGATGAATTTGTTGTCCATTTTTCAACACCATTCCAGCTCAGTTGAATGCTGGAAACTGTTGAAGTTTGACCATTCAGCGAGAAAATGAAAATATAAAAAAATAAGAATAAAAATACTTTATTTTTCATGTAAAAATGAGTGTTTTTTTGTAGAAGAATTTGCTTTTAAGTAACGCTTTTATAAGCAATTTATTATTTACGAATAAAAGAATTAATAATCACTTTATATAAAAATCAAACATCTTTGAATCAAAGATGTATCCTTCCAATCTGTCGCCTATTGCAACTTTTCCGACACCAGCCGGAGTTCCGGTAAAAAGTATATCTCCAATTTTGATAGTGAAATAACGACTAACATAAGCAATCAGTTCATTTATAGGAAAAATCATCTCTTTCGAATTTCCATTTTGTACTGTTTTACCATTAATATCCAAGTGGAAACTGATATTCTGAATATCTTCAATTTTGTCAACGGGTAAAAGATTTCCGATAACTGCCGAATTATCAAATGATTTGCTTACTTCCCATGGTTTTCCTTCCGCTTTCAGTTTACGTTGAAGATCACGGGCAGTAAAGTCAACTCCCAACCCGATTTCAGCAAAATAGCGATTGGAGAATTGAGCTTCGATATTTTTTCCAAGTCGGTTGAATTTGATGATTAATTCGGTTTCGTAATGAAGTTCATTTGAAAAATCAGGAATATAAAACGGTTTATTATTTTTTAATAACGCCGTGTCGGGTTTCATAAAAACAACCGGTTCCGTGGGATTTTGAGAATTAAGTTCTTTATTATGTTCTTTGTAGTTTTGACCGATCGCGAAAATTTTCATCTGCTTTGTTTCTATTTATTTTTATTACAATCTTCACATTCTTTTATTGCATTTAAACGATTGAACATAACCGCTAAATGTGCATAAATAGATGTATTTTGAACAATAATATTTTCTGGAACACGAATTCTGAACGGAGTGAAATTCCAGATAGCCTGAATTCCGCCTGCAATCATAATTTCGGAAACCATTTGTGCTTTATCAACCGGCACTGTCAAAATCCCGATATTTATTCCAGTCTGTTTTTGAAGTTCTGCAAATTTGTCAATATGATGAATAGGAATCCTGTTTATGCTGGTACCTGACAGTTGATATTTCACATCAAATCCTGCCACAATCTCTAAACCGAACTGTTCCAGTCCGTTATCATGCATCAAAGCACCACCCAAATTTCCAACTCCGAATAAAAAAGCTTTATGCGAATTCGTAAATCCCAAAAATCCTTCCAAAATTCCAACGAGTTCTTTCACGTCATATCCGACTCTTGTTTTTCCCGAAATATTAACATACGACAAATCCTTTGCAACCATGGACGCATCAACCGCGATGTTTTTTGCAATTTGTGTAGACGACAAGAATAGATCACCTTCTTTTAGAACCAATTGCGCGTAAGCCAAATACCACGGCAAACGTCTCAATGTAGGTTCCGGAACCTTGAATTCAACTGCTTCAGGAGGATTAGACATTTTCAAATAGATTTAATTATTTAACCTGCAAAAATAATCAATTTTTTCAATCGACAACATCCAAACAACATTAATAAAGCATGATTGTGCAATTTAGTGTTTTTTTTAAATTTATTATTCCACGAAATTGATTAACTTTGCATGATATTTTTTTTTAGTAATAAATTTCTAATTTTTATAAGCTAATTACTTATTTTCAATATATTATGGAATACAATTTCAGAGCAATAGAACAAAAGTGGCAGGCAGAATGGAAAAAAAACGGAACATATAAAACCGAAATTGATAAAAACAAGCCCAAATATTACGTTTTGGATATGTTCCCCTATCCTTCGGGTGCCGGTTTGCATGTTGGTCATCCACTTGGCTACATTGCTTCGGACATTTTCAGCCGTTATAAACGTCTGCAAGGCTATAATGTACTTCATCCAATGGGTTATGATGCTTATGGTTTGCCCGCTGAACAATATGCCATTCAAACCGGCCAACATCCTGCTGTTACAACGAAAAAGAATATCGCCCGATATCGGGAACAATTAGATAAAATCGGTTTTTGCTATGATTGGGATCGTGAAATTCGAACTTGTGAACCAAATTATTACAAATGGACTCAATGGGCATTTATCCAAATGTTCAATCATTATTTTAATACAAAACTTCAAAAAGCTCAAACTATTGAATCGTTAGTAAAAGCTTTCGAATCTAACGGAACTGAAGAAATAAATGCTTCTGCAACGGAAGAATTGAATTTTAGTGCTTCAGATTGGAATTCAAAATCTGAAAAAGAAAAACAGGAAATTTTACTAAATTACCGAATTGCTTATCTTGCTGACATGAAGGTAAATTGGTGCTCTGCTTTGGGAACTGTTTTGGCCAATGATGAAGTGAGCGAAGGAGTTTCGGTTCGTGGTGGACATCCGGTAGAACAACGGGTTATGCGTCAGTGGAGTTTGCGCGTTTCGGCTTATGCACAAAGGCTTTTGGACGGTTTGAAAACAATTGACTGGACCGAATCATTAACGGAAACTCAGAAAAACTGGATTGGAAGAAGTGAAGGTGCAGAACTTCGTTTTGATATAAAGAATCAAGATTTCAAT
>JBBRTR010000093.1:0-11203 GCA_038244215.1 Bacteroidales bacterium | reverse complement strand
ATTCGCTCGCAGCCTGCTACCGTCGATTTATTTTCCGGTTTTGTGAGCAGATAAACTGTTTTCACCAAATCGGATTGTAATAAATTTTGAGCGGTTTTGGTCGCTTGAGCCACATCATTGAACGCAATAAAGCAATTTATTTGTTTCATGTCTGAGTTATTGTTTGTTTTTTATTTCATTGAAATTTATACCGGAAAATATTGTACGAATGCTTCAATTGCTTCGTATGACGCCAATCCTAATTGCGAATAAAGTTCGGCTGTCGCGTGATTCCGGTCTTCGGAACGTTGCCAGAAAAGCCGTTCGTCATTACCGAGAAAAGGTGCGCTTTCCATTTGCGATTGATGACGAAGAATGGCATTTCGCTTATTTCGCAACTCTTCAGGACTTATCGGAACGGCCATTTCAATATGGTCGATTTCCCATTCCTTCCAAGCGCCACGGTACATCCAAATCCGACAATCTTTCATCCATGCTTCATTTTTCAATTCATCAATGGCAGCTAAAGCGGCATCCAGACAAACTTTGTGTGTTCCGTGTGGATCGGCCAAATCACCAGCCACATAGATTTGTTGTGGTTTTAACTCTTCAAGCAAGTTTTGAATAATCGAAATATCTTCAGAACTTAAACGTCCTTTTTTGATTGTTCCGGTTTCGTAAAAAGGCATATTCAAAAAATGTATATTCTTGAAAGGAAGTCCCAGATACCTGCAGGCTGCTTTCGCCTCACCTCTTCGGATTAAAGCTTTCAGTTCCAGTATTTCGTGAAGATCCAAATCTCCTTCTTTTTTGTCATGCAAAATAAATTTACTAAATTCCTGATATTTCGATTCAAAAATTTCATTATTCCCATCAAACATTTCTTTGAAACCTTTCAAAAAAGAAAGAAAACGAATTACTTCCTCGTCGGCAACTGCAATGTTACCTGATGTTTGATAGGCGACGTGTACATTGTGTTTCTGATCAATCAATCTTTTGAAAGTTCCTCCCATTGAAATGACATCATCATCGGGATGCGGGCTGAAAATCAAAATATCTTTCGGATATGGTTTGGCACGTTCGGGACGATTCGTATCGTCGGCATTTGGTTTTCCGCCCGGCCAGCCTGTAATTGTATGTTGTAAATCGTTGAAAATTCTGATATTTACATTGTATGCAGAACCATAAATTGCCAACAATTCGCTCAATCCGTTTTCGTTATAATCCTTGTTTGTGAGTTTCAGAATCGGTTTATTTATCTTCATACACAACCATACAATGGCGCGGCGAATCAATTTTTCGTCCCATTCGCAGGAAGTAACCAGCCAAGGTCTGCTAATTCTGTCCAATTCACTGGCTGCTGAGAGATCAAGCATTATTTTTACATTCGTGTGTGTTTGTAAAAACGATGCCGGAAGTGCATCCGTTATTTGTCCTTCAATTGCGCTTTTAATGACTGAAGATTTATGTTCGCCCCAAGCAACCAAAACCACCCGTTTAGCTCTAAGAATTGTGCCGACACCCAATGTGATTGCACTAATTGGAACCGATTCTATACTACCAAATAATTCGGAGGCATCATTTCTGGATAAATTATCCAATAAAATCAATCTTGTGGATGAATTTAATTGAGAACCCGGTTCATTAATACCGATATTACCCGATCGTCCAATACCTAAGATTTGAAAATCGATACCACCTAACAATGAAATTTTCTGTTCGTATTTTTTGCATTCTTCTATTATCTCCGATTTATCAACAGATATATCCGGCGAAAAAATATTTTCAGGTAACACATCAATATGATTGAATAATTGCTCTTTGAGTTTCAGTAAACAACTTTTTGAGGTTCGACTGAGTGGATAGAATTCGAATAAATTGACAAATCTCACATTTCTAAAACTTAATCCTGCTTCTTTATGCAATCGTACCAGTTCAGCATATATTCCTACATGCGATTTTCCATGTGTCAACCCGATTACACAATTTTCACCCGCATCGTTTTTCTTCTGAATTAATTCAGCAATTTCAGTTGCAACCCGAACTGCTCCAACTGCTTCGGTATCGAAAATTTCTGTTGGAATTTTTTCAAAGCGGGTTACTCGTGAAAGTTCAAAGACATCTTCTGGCTGATAATAACGCCGAGGTATACGCGTTAACGTAATTTTTGAGCTGAGGTTTGTTCTCATAAGTATGTTTATTAAAAAATTGATCTATGAATTCGATGCCAAAAGTAGTAAATATTTCGCACTTTTCAAATTTAATGCAAACGTTTGCATGAAAAATCCACTTTTCGCTCTTTTTCTTTGGTCGGGTCAATCATTTTGTTTTAATTTGCATTGAAATTAGAACAAAAACTCTTAATAAATTGTATTATGATATTGATTGCCGATAGCGGTTCAACAAAAACACATTGGTGTGTGATTAAAAATGGAAAAGAATTTAAACAAGTATATACAAAAGGCATCAACCCCTTTTATCAAAATGAAAACGAAATCAGGCATGAACTAGAAATGCATTTGATTCCTGAAGTAACAAATTTATCCATTACAAAAATCTTTTTTTATGGAGCAGGCTGTTCATTTCCAGAGAAAAAAGCAATTGTCAGTAATGCAATTGGAAAATTATTTTCAAATGTAATTATTGAAGTTCAAAGTGATTTATTGGCTGCTGCCCGATCATTGTATGGTGACAATAAAGGAATAGCCTGTATCTTAGGAACTGGATCTAACTCTTGTTTTTATGATGGAAAAACAATCACCGAAAATGTTTCACCGCTCGGTTACATTCTGGGAGATGAAGGAAGCGGAGCCGTGTTGGGGAAAAAACTAGTAGCCGATTGTCTAAAAAATCAATTACCAACTGACCTAAAAAACAAATTGCTGAAAGAGTATACACTGACACCGGAATTAATCCTTGAAAATGTATATAAAAAACCATTTCCTAACCGCTTTCTGGCAAAGTTAACGCCATTCTTACTTGAAAATATCGACCAACCGGGGGTTTATAATATTGTATATGATAGCTTTAATGAATTTTTTAAAAGAAACATAAAGCAGTACACTTTAAAAGACAATTCGGTAAGTTTTATTGGTTCGATAGCCTTCTATTTTAAAGACATATTAATGAAAGTAGCAGAAGAAAATGGAGTTTCAATCTTAAAAATCGAACAAAGTCCGATGAATGGTTTGGTTGAATTTCACTCGAAAATAAATTTTTAAAAGACTGAATTAATACAATACACTTTATTACATAGAAAATAATTGACTATTAAAATGGATGATAATAACCCAATAAACTCTTCAACTGAATCAGAAGAAAAAGCCTTTCAAAAGATAACCGAACAAAATTCGTTACATGAAAATCTGGAAAAAAAACAGGTCGGTGAATTGTTGCGCGAGATGAATGAAGAGGACAAAAAAGTGCCTGAAGCGGTTGCAAAAGCAATTCCACAAATAGAAATACTGGTTGAGAAAATTGTTGAACGCATGAAACGTGGCGGTAGAATTTTCTATCTTGGAGCCGGAACCAGCGGAAGACTCGGTGTTCTGGATGCATCTGAAATTCCACCTACTTTCGGTATGCCGTCCAATTTAATCATCGGATTAATTGCCGGAGGCGAACAAGCATTGCGGAATCCGATTGAAAATGCTGAAGACAACGAAAATCGTGGTTGGGAAGAACTAGTACAGCACGATGTAAATCTAAACGATACCGTAATCGGAATTGCAGCATCCGGTACAACCCCTTATGTCATCGGTGCATTAAAAAATGCAAGAGCAAAAGGAATTTTGACTGCCTCAGTTTCCTGCAATCCGAATTCACCCATTGCTCACGAAGCAGAAATCAAAATTGATGTAATTGTTGGTCCTGAGTTTGTTACTGGTAGCACACGTCTGAAATCAGGGACTGCGCAAAAGCTTGTTTTAAACATGATTACAACCGTAACCATGATTAAACTCGGGCGAGTAAAAGGAAATAAAATGGTAAATATGCAACTTTCAAATGCGAAATTGGTGGATCGTGGAACAAAAATGATCATGGAAGAACTGGAATTAAGCTATGACAATGCAAAAAACCTTTTATTAATTCATGGGTCGGTCAAAAAATCTTTAGACGCATACCGAAAATAATAAGTCATCAACCCGGTGGCAAGGATTTTTTGAAATAATACTTGATTATCTAGTACAATGAGAACTACGATCAGTTTATTCGTATTATTTTTCAGTTCAATTTATGCAGTTTCACAACCCACTGTTCTTGGTGGATTTCAAAAAAGTATATATAATGACGAGCAGGTCAAAGTATTTAATTCTCCTGCTTGGGCACCCGAAGTAAAATTTCATATCAATGCACCTTCTGCCGCCACCTTCGACCGAAATAAGAAAGTAATGCTTATTTTCTATGCGTTGCCAAATGGAAATACCATCGAGAATACCATTGGAAACAAAGAATTGGTTGGCGACGATTGGCATTACGACATTCAACATATCGGAGCTCAAACCCGATATCTTCGTAGCAAAATTACCAATGCCAACGTGGTGGTGTGTTACCTTGAGTCGAATCAAAAAGCCTGGAACAGATGGCGATCCAACTTCCCGGATTCGACAATAAAAACCATGGTGGATTCTGTTAGGCAAATGTTTAAGGCATACAAAACTAAAGTGACTTTAAATTCACATAGTGGAGGTGGATATTTCATATTTGGCTATCTTAACAGCGTGAAAGAGATACCGTCTTGGATAGAACGCATCTCGTTTTTGGATAGCACTTATGGATATGATGAGACATTTCAATATGGTAAAAAAATAGCCAAGTGGTTAAAATCATCTACTGCAAACCACTTATGTGTTTTAGCTTATAATGATAGCATTGCTTTATATAATGGCAAACCGGTAGTGTCTGCAACAGGAGGAACCTGGTACCGAAGCAAAAGTATGATTGATTTTTTCAATAAAGAGTTTGCTTTCAAAACTACTATTGATGCTGATTTTTGGAAATACAGTGCATTGAAAAACCGCATTGAATTTATACTTAAAACAAATCCCGAAAAAGCAATACTGCACACCATTCAAGTAGAACGCAACGGATTTATTCAATCCATTCTTTCAGGAACAAAACTGGAGGGAAAGGGATATTCGTATTATCCGCTCACTGAACCCACAAGAGCTTATACGGCATTTATTCAATCAAATCTTACTTATGCCGGCGCACAATTTCCACCACGATTGGCAAATGCTATAAAAGGTTCCGCCTTTATGGAAAAGATCAAAAATATGACTTACCTTCAGCGTGAGCCATTGATTATTGAGCAAATAAAAAATGGGAATACACCTGATTTTTGTAAATCATTTGTCGATGTAACTTTTCATTACAGCGGTCATATTTGTAAAATTCAGGTAATGCCCGATTATTTGGCCATTGGTTCTAATGAAGATTTCTGCAGGATTCCAGTTAGTCCGGAAACTGCTCAGACTATAGCAGACTACTTCGGTTGTTCCCTTCCAACAACCCGAATTGTTGATTCAGTATCGAAAGCAGCAACTTACCACATTGCTCCAATAACTCATGTTCCTGTAGGAAACGGAAATGAGTTGGTATCCATGTTTATTCTGCACAATCAGGAAATTGAAAATGCATTATCTGAATTTGGAGCTGATTGGAATCGGACAACCACTATCGTTGATGGATTAAAAAAAGATATTGTTATTACTAACAGGCTACAAACAGAAAAAGGGAAAGTTGCTATTTATGGATGGTATAAACCAGATGGCACATTTATCCAACCCTTGTATTTGGGGCATGTGCATTGGTATATGGATTATAGTCATGGAATAAGATTAGTTAATTCATTGGTCATGCTGGATGGAAAGCCGACAACAATCCGGCAAGTACTGCAGGATGATTTACTTTATCCGCTGCTAAGCTCAGAGACTGGCGTAATGAACCAACCTTATTACAATTATTGACGGATGCTGGCTTTAATGAATTTTGAGGAAACTATTTAGTCATATTTTAAAGTATCAGTTTTTTTCTTGCACCGTCAGCTACTCAGTAAATCTGTTTTTTTTATTACACTCTGAAAGATTCGGAAATGAAGAATATAGGAATCTAATTGTTGTTTCAAAAGCTTGGAAGACAAAAAAGGATAGAAAAGTCCATCTTATATGCTTTTAAACATATAAATACTTTCTGCAAACGTTTGCACTCATAAAATTAATTCATACTTTTACCACCTAATTTAATTCATCTTTTTCATTGACAAAAACACCCATGTTTATTAAACAGGATAATCAATGAAAATTTGAGAATAATAACACTAAATACAATTCTCCATATATGAAAAAAGGTCTGATAGTATTTTTTCTTTTCAGTTTAATCCATTTTTCCGTCTCTTCTACCCAATGGATCCGGGTAAATCAAATAGGATACCTGCCCAATGATTCAAAAAATGCAGTATGGTTAAGCAATCAATCTGAGAGTATAAAAGACTTCCAGCTTGTAGACAACTTAACAGGAAAAGTAGTATTTCGTTCTAAAATGATTTTGCCAAAAGGCGCTCAAGGTGCTTTTAAGAATACTTGTTGCTTAAACTTTACTATATTTAACCAATCGGGTTCCTATTATATTAAAGTTGGGCAAACGCAGTCTCCAGTTTTCAGAATTGGCAGTGATGTGTATGCTTCAGCCGTTGAGATGCCGTTGAAATATATGCGTCAACAACGTTGTGGATTTAATCCGTATTTAAAAGACTCCTGTCATCGCGATGATGGAAGAATTATTTATCACCCAACCCGTACCGGTGAAAAAATTAATGTCAAAGGTGGATGGCATGATGCTTCCGACTACCTTCAATATGTGACAACTTCTGCAAACGCCATTTATCAAATGCTTTTCGCATACAGCCAATATCCACAGGTTTTTGCCGACCATTATCAGGCAAATGGTTTAGAGGGAAGCAACGGCATTCCAGACATCCTTGATGAAGCCAAGTGGGGATTAGATTGGCTCCTAAAAATGAATCCAGACAAGGATACTTATTTTAATCAAATAGCTGATGACAGGGATCATATTGGGTTTAAGCTCCCTACTGATGATGATGTGGATTACGCTTGGGGAAAAGGGAAAGATCGTCCGGTTTACTTTTGTACCGGAGAAAAGCAAGGCTTATTCAAGTATAAAAACCGCACAACCGGCTTAGCTTCTACCGTGGGCAAATTTGCTTCATCTTTTTCGTTGGGTGCTGAGCTACTCGCAGCCTATTATCCTGAATATGCTAAACTGTTAAAAGAAAAATCAATAGATGCATTTAATAAGGGAGAACAGTTTCCAGGAGTTTGCCAAACTGCACCGTGCGGAGCGCCTTATTTTTATGAAGAGGACAACTATACCGATGACATGCAACTAGCAGCAGCTCAAATTTACAAATCAGGAGGAGATACAAAATACTTTAAAGAAGCAGTTCAATTTGGACGCATGGAACCAGTAACACCTTGGATGGGTGCTGATTCTGCCAGGCATTACCAATGGTATCCGTTTGTAAATATCGGACATTATTTGTTGGCAGCTCAGAATAACTCAAAAGTAAGCAAAGAGTTTATTCGCAATATGAAATCAGGAATTGAACGGGTAAGTGAACGAGCCGGAAATGATGTTTTCATGAATGGGATTCCGTTTATCTGGTGCTCAAACAACCTAACTGTAGCATTTATAACTCAATGCCATTTATATCGGAAACTTAGTGGTGATAATTCTTTCCTGGAAATTGAAACAGCGATGCGTGATTGGTTATTTGGTTGTAATCCCTGGGGAAAATGCATGATTGTAGGTATGCCTTCGGATGGTGATTATCCGCGTTATCCGCATTCTGCCTTTACTCAATTGAATCATTATCCAATTGATGGTGGATTGGTTGATGGCCCTGTATATACAACGCTTTTTAAAAGTCTGAAAGGAGTTCATATTACCGGAGTGGATAAATATGCCGATTTTCAGTCAGACAAAGTAGTATATCATGATGATTTTGCAGATTATTCCTCCAATGAACCAACCATGGATGGAACTGCATCACTTTGTTATTATTTGGCCTTCTTGTCTTCAGAGGCATTACCAAAGAATTCTAAACTAAAATAAACTCTTCAGACTTTCAAAAACACAAATCAGAATTAAAATACAAGAAGTAATGTTTCAATTCATTATCTAAAAAACACTCAAAGCGATTATGAAACTAAATTTAATTCTCTATTTCTTATTGTTAACTTTCATTCCGTTGGAAGCTCAGAATACGCCTGTGATAGTTGGTGCAGCTTGTACGCAGGAATATTTCCCCTTGTTAAAGAATAAGAAGCTTGCAGTATTATCCAATCAAACCGGAATGGTGGGAAAAGAACACATTGTAGATTTGCTTCTTAGAAAAGGTTTTAATGTGGTGGCTATTTTTTCTCCTGAACATGGTTTTCGGGGAAATGCTGATGCTGGAGAGCATGTATCCAGTTCGGTGGATGAAAAAACAGGAATTCCCATTCGTTCATTGTATGAAGGTAAAACAGGCAAGCCAGGAGAAGAAGCGATGAACTCTTTCGATATTCTTATTGTCTATTTACAGGATGTGGGGCTTCGATTCTATACCTATTATGCAACCATGACTCGCATGATGGATGCTTGTGCTGAGTATAATAAGAAAGTATTGATTCTCGATCGTCCAAATCCGAATGGATTTTATGTGGATGGCCCTATTCTTGACATGAAATATAAATCGGGTGTGGGATGGTTACCAATCCCTATTGTTCATGGAATGACATTGGGTGAACTTGCATTCATGGCAAATGGAGAAAAATGGCTCACTGATGGCCGACAATGTGACGTAACGGTAATAAAGTGTAAAAACTATACGCATCAAACAAAATATATTCTTCCTATAGCTCCATCACCGAATCTTCCAACTATGAAATCTGTATATCTGTACCCTTCCACTTGCTTCTTTGAAGCCACTCCGGTAAGTTTGGGTCGTGGCACATCGCTTCCTTTTGAAGTATACGGTCACCCAAATATGCTCGGTTATACCTTTAGTTTTACACCGAAAAGTATTCCCGGAGCCAAAAACCCGCCACAGCTTGACAAACTTTGTTATGGTGTGGATTTAAGTCATATTCCAAATGAAATTATCTGGAAAAACGGAGTTGATTTGAGTTATTTGATTGATGCTTATAATAATTTGAATATGGGAGATCACTTCTTCAGGCCTTTCTTCGAGCTATTAGTTGGACGAGATTATGTTCGAAAGATGATAATTGCCGGAAAATCGGCCTCAGAGATAAAAGCAGTATGGCAAGAAGATGTTATTAAATTCAAAAAACAACGTGCCCCCTATTTGCTATACGCCGAATAACTACAAAACAAGTATAAATATGAGTCCTTTTTTGGTATTATCCACTATCATTTGTTATTTTATTGTTTTATTTGCTATTTCATATTTAGCAGGAAGGAAGGCCGACAATCAAGGTTTTTTTATAGGTAACAGAAAATCGCCATGGTTTGTGGTAGCTTTTGCCATGATTGGTTCCAGCATATCGGGAGTTACTTTTGTATCTGTTCCGGGAATGGTGGCTACAAATAATTTCGCATACCTGCAGATGGTATTGGGATTTGTTGTTGGTCAAATGATTATTGCATTTCTTTTGATACCGCTTTTTTATAAAATGAATTTAGTTTCAATTTATGAATATCTGGAAAAACGTTTTGGCATATCTTCCTATAAAACAGGAGCATGGTTCTTCTTTATCTCCAAAATGTTGGGTGCAGCAGTACGCTTATTTCTGGTTTGCGTGGTTTTACAATTGCTGGTATTTAAACCACTACACCTTCCATTTATTCTGAATATCATTTTCACGGTTTTTCTTGTTTGGCTTTACACGTTTCGGGGAGGAGTAAAATCCCTGATATGGACCGATACATTGAAAACATTCTGTTTGATATCTTCGGTGGTGCTTTGCATATATTATATTGCTTCGGAATTGAATTTTAATTTCAACGGAATGGTACAGGCCGTTACCGATAATTCCTATTCAAAATTGTTCTTCTTTGATGATATAAATGACAAACGTTATTTTTTCAAACAGTTTTTTGCAGGAATATTTACCATGATTGCCATGACCGGGCTTGATCAGGATATGATGCAACGAAATTTAAGTTGTAAAAACTCCAGAGATTCTCAAAAGAACATGATTATAAGTGGGATTTCTCAATTTTTTATTGTGCTGTTGTTTTTAGTGTTGGGCGTTCTTCTTTATATTTTTTCGGCCAAATCGGGTATTCAAAATCCGGCTAAAAGCGATGAACTTTTTCCCATGATAGCTACTCAGGGATATTTTCCAAAAATTGTAGGTCTGTTATTTATTATAGGACTTATCTCGGCAGCATATTCTGCAGCAGGTTCGGCTCTTACCGCTTTAACCACATCGTTCACTGTTGATATTCTGGAAAGTACAAAAACGAATAACGAACTCAAGACCGTCAAAATACGGAAAGTAGTTCACGTGGGAATGGCAATTGTTATGGGACTGGTAATTTTTGTAATCAATCTACTAAATAATACCAGTGTTATTGACGCTGTATACATTATGGCAAGCTATTCCTATGGTCCAATTCTGGGCTTGTTTGCCTTTGGCATTTTTACTAAAAAACAAGTGTACGATAAATACGTTCCAATAGTGGCTTTATTATCGCCAATTTTATGTTTTATTCTACAAAAAAACTCACAATCATGGTTCAATGGATATACTTTTAGTTATGAACTATTAATCATGAATGCAATTTTCACATTTATAGGTTTGTTATTTATCACAAGAAAGACAAATAACAAAAAAATAAAAACAACTAAATAATCAACATTCGTTTATTTTTAATTTGTAAAATTAAATTTACTCGAGCAATTCATGTTTTTATGAAATCAACTCATTTTCATTTTTTGATTTTAATGTGTTTCTGTTTTTGTATTCAGCTGTCAAACGCGCAAAACACTAACAAAGAGCTTCCTAAGAATGTATCTACATCTGTCGGTGTGTATCTCACTTCAGTAGCAAAGACAACAATTTCTGTTGGTCCCATTAAAATTGATTCAACCCGTACAAAGGGGGATGTAATCACTTTTTTTGCAAATGAAAATTGTGCATATATCCCTTTCAGAGAAGAGAATGTAAAGCAGATATACGCTGGAATTCGGGCT
>JBBRTR010000092.1:0-11735 GCA_038244215.1 Bacteroidales bacterium | reverse complement strand
TACATTTGTATTTAAATAAAGAGCTTCACTACATTTTGATTTGATAACATCAACCAAATCAACACCGGCATCTGCTCTATCTAAAACAACTACTTTACAACCTTGTTCAGCCATGTATTCAGCCATTCCTCTTCCAAGAATACCGGCACCACCAGTGATTACAATCACTTTGCCCTTTACATCAAATAAGTTTTTCATTATTTTCTATTTTTAAATTATTATTATTTCGTTTTATTAGTTATCCTTATAGCTCTCAGTTACAAGATTAAAACGTATGTATGGTTTACTAATTAGTGATAATTTTATTCCACAAAACGCATATAATCCTCAATATTTTCTTTTAATAAAATATCAATAGGAACATAATTGATTTTACGTATTTCTTGTCTGAAAATCAACTCCCGACACATGTCTCTAACTGTAAAATATGATTGTTTATCAGGACGTTGAGCAATCAAACAATTGATAACTCCTTGTTGTAAATAATTAATATTCTGACTTAGTAAATCATAACCTATCAGCCGTATTTTAGACTGATTTAATTCTTCCATGTATTTTGCCAATCTATATACCCTTGAATTAAAAGTTATTGCAGCTTTTATATTTTTATTTTTTGCAAAAACATCTTCTAATACAGCCTGATTCGATTTTTCATCATCATTTTTAAACTCAACATTTATAATTTCAAAATAATTTGAAAGTTCATTATCCTGAATGTATTGCATAAATCCATTGTAACGCATAATTGTCTGATTTGAAACAGAACCCTTTCGTTGCGTTCTGATAATTAAAATCTGAGTTTTTGCCGGCAATGAACTTAAAAGCAATTTTGCAGCTATATAACCACTCTGAAACGAATTTTGTCCATAATATGTCAGAAAATTTGCTTCTGGAATCAATGAATCGATAACCGAAAAAGGAATCCCTCGTTCTGTCAGTTTATTCGTAAATACAAGCGATTCGGCTTTAAAAATCGGAGCCAAGAATACCGCATCCGGCAAATTATCTAGAATTTCTTCTGCAACTTCAACAAATGAATTCACATCGAACTGATTAAAATATTTTTTTTCGATACTAACATTGTGATGTACAAAATCAAGAGCTGCCTGATCGAAACCCTTATCCACACTTTCCCAGTATTCCTCATCAAGGAAAGTTGGAATCATACTTACAAAGCGATAATGTTTTTTAGAGGCAAGTGAGCGCGCAAACAAATTGGGAGTATAATTCATCTCCTCCAATACCTTATTTACTGC
Source organism: Bacteroidales bacterium (assembly GCA_038244215.1). Taxonomy (GTDB): domain Bacteria; phylum Bacteroidota; class Bacteroidia; order Bacteroidales; family Paludibacteraceae; genus Paludibacter. The sequence continues at coordinate 10,479 of JBBRTR010000092.1, read as the reverse complement.
TTCGCGACTTTTTTCCGAAACATTTCCCCGATTATGCAAAACCCGGTCAACCGTTCCTTCGGAAACACCTGCTAATACTGCAATATCTTTAATTCTTATTTTATGTGATTTATCTTCCATTTCTTAGAAATATTGTGCTCCGTGTTCGTACACAGAAAATATCAGACAAAAGTAATACTTATTTTGTAATAAAGAAAGCATTTTATATTTCGTGTGCGAACACGGGATTGCGCAATTCTTTTCAAAACAACATCTAAACACCTTATTCATTGCATTATATAAAATATTTAATCAGGCAATCTACTCAGAATTAATTGAAAAATAATTTGAAATAAATATTATTTAGCAAAACAAGAGAATAAATCTACTTTTTTTCACGAAAACAGATTTTCCGTGTTCGTACACAATTGCATGATTTAACGAATAATTTAGGCGATTATTTCGTGAATATAAAAATATTCGTATCTTCGTGGGCGAACACGGAAACACAATTTTCCGATAAAATAATTCATATTAAACTGATTTACTTTATTTTAGTTCGATTTGTTTGAAATTAAGTATTATGAAATCGGCAGATGAACCATTCAAAAAACAGGGAATTCAATTTTAGATGATTTGAAAGCAGCAATTTTTAAGTAAATTCTCGCAGATATTTCATTGAAATTAGTATGCATTTGCGTTAAATATTTATCCAATTTTAAAATAACATATAAATAACATAATATGAAAAACTTCTTAGACGAGAATTTTCTCCTACAAACCGAAACGGCTCAAAAATTATATCACGAACATGCTGCAAAGCAATCAATTATTGATTATCATTGCCATTTGGTTCCATCCATGGTAGCCAACGATCATCAATTTAAATCGATTACTGAAGCCTGGTTGGGTGGTGACCATTATAAATGGCGTGCTATGCGTACCAACGGTATAGATGAAAAATTTATTAATGGAAAAGATTCTACAGATTGGGAAAAGTTTGAAAAATGGGCTGAAACAGTGCCTTATACCATGCGCAACCCTCTTTACCACTGGACACATTTGGAATTGAAAACCGCTTTTGGAATTGAAAAATTGCTTTCGCCCAAAACGGCTCGTGAAATATACGATGAATGTACGGCAAAACTTCAAACTTCAGAGTTTTCTGCCCGCAACCTAATGCGTCATTATCATGTAGAAGCAGTATGCACCACCGATGATCCGATTGATACGCTTGAACATCATATCAAAACCCGACAGGATGGTTTTGAAGTGAAAATGTTACCAACCTGGCGTCCCGACAAAGCCATGGCAGTAGAGGATTCTGCTAATTTCAGAGCTTATGTTGAACAATTGGCAAAAATATCGGAAATGAATATTTCTACTTTCGACGACATGATTTTGGCTTTACGCAAACGTCAGGATTTCTTTGCCGAACAAGGTTGTAAACTTTCCGATCATGGTATCGAGGAGTTTTATGCCGAAGATTATACCGAAACTGAAATCAAGGCTATATATAATAAGGTTTACGGCGGACAGGAATTAACTCACAGCGAAGTGTTGAAATTCAAATCGGCCATGATGGTTATTTTTGCTGAGATGGATTGGGAAAAAGGCTGGACTCAACAGTTCCACTACGGTGCTATTCGTAATAATAACACGCGCTTATTCAACCAACTTGGACCTGATACAGGTTTCGATTCAATTGGTTCATTTAATACAGCCAAGGCTTTATCCAAATTTTTAAACCGCTTGGACACGAATAATAAACTTGCCAAAACAATACTTTATAATTTAAATCCATCAGATAACGAAATGATTGCTACTATGATTGGTAATTTCCAGGATGGAACAGTGGCTGGAAAAATTCAGTTCGGTTCGGGCTGGTGGTTCCTCGATCAGAAAGATGGTATGGAAAAACAAATGAATTCACTTTCCGTACTTGGCTTGTTGAGTCATTTTGTAGGTATGCTCACCGATTCTCGCAGCTTCCTCTCCTACCCGCGTCACGAATATTTCCGCCGTACACTTTGTAACCTGATAGGCAACGATGTTGAAAATGGATTACTACCTCATCAGGAAATGGAATTTATTGCTAAAATGGTTGAAGATATCAGCTATAATAACGCGAAAAACTTCTTTAAATTTTAAATATAAAAATTTCCTGAAAGCCAACAAAAGTTTAGATAGCTCGTATTGCTTATTTGAATAATTAGCCAAATTCAATCAATTAGTTCACTAAAGATGTCATTTTTTGAACAATAAAGATACAAATATGAACTATTTTTGCATTGAAATTTAAAAAAAAGAAGTACTTTTGGTCAACCAATTAAAAAACCAATTAATATTACATTCAAAAGAGAAAACAATGAGTAAAAAAATTGTAACATTAGGAGAAATAATGCTCCGTTTATCGACTCCGGGCAATACACGTTTTGTTCAATCAGATGGATTTGATGTTGTGTATGGCGGAGGAGAAGCAAATGTTGCTGTAAGCTGCGCAAACTATGGCCACGAAGCCTATTTTGTAACAAAATTGCCCAAACATGAGATTGGACAATCTGCTGTAAACGCCTTGCGTAAATTTGGCGTTAATACCGATTTTATTGCACGTGGAGGCGATCGTGTTGGTATTTATTATCTTGAAACAGGTGCCTCAATGCGTCCAAGTAAGGTTATTTATGACCGTGCCCACTCTGCAATTGCAGAAGCAGAAGCTTCCGATTTCGATTTTGATGCCATCATGAAAGGAGCCGATTGGTTTCACTGGTCGGGAATTACACCTGCCATTTCAGACAAAGCAGCAGAATTGACAAAACTAGCGTGCGAAGCTGCAAAGCGTAATGGGGTTACAGTTTCGGTTGACTTAAACTTCCGCAAAAAGCTCTGGACAAAAGAAAAAGCGCAATCTATCATGCGTCCATTGATGCAATATGTTGATGTTTGTATTGGTAATGAAGAAGATGCAGAACTCTGCTTAGGCTTTAAACCGGATGCTGATGTTGAAGCCGGGCATACAGATGCAGAAGGCTACAAAGGCATTTTTACTCAAATGGCAAAAGAATTTGATTTCAACTATGTAGTTTCTACGCTTCGCGAATCTTACTCAGCAACACATAATGGTTGGAAAGCCATGATTTATGACGGAAAAGAATTTTACATGTCAAAACGCTATGATATTGATCCAATTATTGACCGTGTTGGTGGCGGTGATTCATTCTCAGGTGGAATTATTCACGGATTATTGACTAAGCCAAATCAAGGAGAAGCATTGGAATTTGCAGTGGCAGCTTCGGCTTTGAAACACACGGTTAATGGTGATTTCAACCTGGTATCCATCGAAGAAGTGGAAGCATTAGCCGGCGGAGACGCAAGCGGAAGAGTGCAAAGGTAAAAGCCTTCCCCTAAAGAACCCCTAGCCCCTAAAGGGGAATATAATTAGTTTTTTCTACTTAAAAATAAATATATTAAAAATAAGAGACGATTCTAACTCAAACTCCCCTTTAGGGGTTGGGGGTCGTTTTAAAAATCAAATTTATGAAATTCTCAAAACTCGAAGTTCTCTCAGTAATGAAAAATACAGGCATGATACCGGTATTTTATAATAGTGATATTGAAATATCAAAGAATGTGGTAAAAGCCTGCTACGAAGGTGGTGTGCGTGCATTTGAGTATACCAATCGGGGTGAATGTGCTCACGAAGTTTTTGGCGAATTGGTAAAATATGCCGCCAAAGAATGTCCCGAAATGATTCTTGGAATTGGTTCTATAGTAGATGCCCCGACCGCAGCGTTATACATTCAGTTGGGTGCAAACTTTATTGTTGGTCCTTTATTTAACCCGGATGTTGCCAAAGTAGCTAACCGCCGTTTGGTACCTTATACACCCGGTTGTGGATCAGTTTCCGAAGTAGGATTTGCACAGGAAGCCGGATGCGATGTTTGCAAAGTATTTCCGGGCGATGTGTTGGGGACAGGTTTTGTAAAAGGACTGAAAGCGCCCATGCCTTGGTCTAATTTAATGGTTACAGGCGGTGTAAAACCCGAAGAAGCAAATCTGAAAAGCTGGTTCGATTCTGGTGCTGACTCAGTAGGAATGGGTTCAAATTTATTCCCTGCGGACATGATAAAAGCTGGTAATTGGGCAGGAATAACAAAATTGTGTAGTGATGCATTAGCTATTATTCAAAAAGTAAAAAAATAATTTATGAATACTATTGAAATAATCAACGACAAAATGACAAAATACAGATGGACCATCTGTACTTTACTTTTCGCGGCTACAACTATCAATTACCTGGATCGTCAGGTTTTGTCGTTGTTACAACCTATTCTGGCTGATGAGTTTCATTGGACGGATAGTGATTACGGAACAATTACTTCCATTTTCTCACTGGCTTATGCAATTTCCATGTTGTTTGCCGGACGCTTTATTGACAAATTAGGCACACGTAAAGGTTACGCAATAGCCATTGGGGTTTGGTCATTGGCAGCAATGATTCATGCATTTGCTGGAATTGCAACCGAATGGTGGACAGGAATACCCGATGCTAAGGCTCTGAATGGAGCTTCAGGTTCTATAGTGGCAACCATATCGCTGGTCAGTGTCTCCATGTTTGTGATCGCGCGTATATTTTTAGCTATTGGTGAATCCGGTAACTTTCCGGCAGCCATCAAAGCAACAGCAGAATATTTTCCGAAACGCGACCGTGCTTTTGCCACCGGCATTTTTAATTCAGGAGCCAATGTAGGTGCAATTTTAGCCCCACTTACCGTTCCCTTTATTGCTGAAGCCTGGGGTTGGGAAGTTGCATTTCTTATGATTGGTGCTGTTGGTTTTCTTTGGTTAATCGCCTGGTTGATTTTCTACAAACCAATTGAAAAAAACAAACATGTAAATGCCGCCGAAAGAGCGTATATCGACCAAGATGATGAAGCCGATAAAAAAGTAGCCGATGAAACAGTCAAAGTAAAGAAAATGTCATTCAAAGAAGCTTTCAAGTTTAAACAAACCTGGGCGTTTGCCTTTGGTAAATTTATGACTGATGGCGTATGGTGGTTTTTCTTATTCTGGACACCAGCCTATCTAAAAGCTGAATATGGAATGGCTCCCGATCAAATTGCACTTCCAATTGGTGTACTGTATACGATTACCGTTTTTGGATCTGTATTCGGAGGAAAATTTCCAACTTTCTTCATTAATAAGGGAATGAATCCTTATGCAGGGCGTATGCGTGCCATGTTGATAATTGCATTTTTCCCATTATTGGTTTTACTAGCACAACCATTCGGACATATCAGTGCCTTGGGTAATTTCGCATTTTGGATTCCTATAATTCTGATTGGTATCGGTGGGTCTGCTCATCAGGCATGGTCGGCTAACATCTTTACCACAGTTGGTGATATGTTCCCTAAATCGGCTATTGCAACTATTGTAGGAATTGGTGGAATGGCAGGTGGTTTAGGTTCTGTTATTATCAATAAAGGTAGTGGAATGCTTTTCGATTACAGTTTGGTAGAATGGGGAAGCAAAACTCCCGGATATACAATTGTTTTCTCTTTTTGTGCGGTAGCTTATCTGATAGGTTGGATTGTAATGAAAACATTAGTTCCAAAATATAAACCAATTATTACCGATTTATAATAGTTTGATAGTCTGATAATAAATCGATCAAAGCCCCGCGTGAAGCAATTCAGGCGGGGCTTTTTTATTGAGTTTTTCATGAAAAACTATTGAAGTTTGATTATGGTTTTATATTAAACTTCAACTGCGTTCGCTAAAGTATTTTAGATTCCTCGTGTTGCTACCAATGGCATAATTTCATAGCAACAGTAAATCAAATATTTAGATTCCTCACTTCGTTATCAATGACACAATTTCATAGCAAGTGTAAATCAAATATTTAGATTCCTCTCTTCGTTACCAATGACACAATTTCATAGCAAGTGTAAATCAAATATTTAGATTCCTCACTTCGTTCGGAATGACAACTGCTTATAAAAGTAAGGGGAGGGAGTACTCAGGGCGGCTTCGCCGCCCTGAGTACTCCCTCCCTCCCACAACAAATGACCCTGTCATTCCGAACAAAGAAAACGGAACGAAGTGGAGTTTTCTGAAGTGAGGAATCTAATATATCAATTATTCGAACCCAATTTTCTTTGCTTTGAATGCTGCATTGAGATTAAGCATGGCATCGCTTTGTACAGAATCGGTATTGCTGATTGTACTCCAGAAACGAACGGTTAAAGTACAACTTTCCTGAGTTACTTTTGTATATAAAATCACAGGTTTCCTGTTTTCAATTACGTTCGGAATATTTTGAATGGTTTCATTGATAATATCATTGATCAAATTGGCATCCAGTTCTTCTCCTTTTAAAGAAAATCCGATAACAACGCGCTTTTGATCGTTACTGAACGTCCAGTTGACAATGTTTTGCGAAAGAATAATTCCATTTGGAATAATCACTTCAGCGCCATCAGAAGTGCTTAAGGTGCTGGCCCGAAGTCCTATTTCTTTGACTTTACCGGCCTGACCACTGACTTCTATTTCATCACCGATTTGCAATGCCCCCCCGAAAATAAGAATAATACCCGAAACAAAGTTGTTTACAATGCTTTGCAATCCCATACCGATACCAATACCCAACGCTCCAAGTACGAAAGTAAGTTTATCAATGGGCAGTCCCGAAGCCGCTATGGCTAACAGATAACCGCCAATTAATACCAACAAACGCGTAATCAACAAGCGTGAATGTTGCCCTTTGGTGATAGTGGTCGTGTCTTCGGCATCAACTCCGGTTTCACCAAACAGAAAACTAAGCAAGCGTTGCAGGATATGTGCAAACCAAATAATGACAAAAAACATCAATACACTAATCAGTTTAAATGACATACTCCCGATGTTTCTGGTACTGGTTAATCCATTCACTATCGAATCGCTCAAACTGTTATACATATTTAAACTGGAAGTCAGCATAATAAACCATATGATACAGGCAGCAATCAGTATGGGCACTTTAATCCTTTTTATCACAATAGAACTGTCGAACGGTTTATCAACACCCTTCTTCAAACGGCTGTTGAGCAATTGTAATAAAATCATTTCAATAATGCCTTCGATAAAGATAGTCAGCACAACGGCCATCGTAGTAGCAAAGATTCCTGCCAATCCAAGACCACTTGACAAGGTAAATCTCCCTAAAATATTCATGATAATGGCAGCCGCTACGAATATCATTCCTACAATGGCAGCTGCATTTATCCAACTTGCATAGGGTGCTTGTCGGTTCGTTTTTTTATTGAAACGATAAATAAAAACAAGTATAGCGCTATGTTGAACGAGCATCCACATGCGGGTGGCGATTGTCGGTTCGAGCAATAAATACGTCAGTGCCTCCATTACAAACAAAATTGTCAATGCCAGCCAGTCGAAACGTACCGAACGTTTCAGTTTACCCAAAAGAATTACCGTTGCGGCAGCTATCAGTATAAAATATTCGATAAATATATATAAAGCTGGTGCGTATGCGTCGAAAAACGGCATCAGACAGAGCAATATCACCAAAAGTAACAGAAAAGGATAGCGGTTTACATATTGTAATTTTAAAAATTCATACTTTTCTTTTTGTTCTCGAATCGCTTTCAACAATTTGCGCTTCATAAACAGCCAAAGGAAAACCAATAATCCGAAAATCAGGATAAATATCCGTTCAGTCCATGTTTCACCTATATAGAATCCAAGTGCCTTCTGTTCACTGCTCAACTGACTAATTGTATGACTGCTAGAATATTTATTAACGATGTAATTTTTATCTTTCTCCCACAAATAATTAAACTCCCGGCTGAATGTGCGTTCGTCTGTGCGGTCGATTATGAAGTTTAACAGACTCATCATGTTAGTCAGATTAAGCGAATTGTCGATAGCCTTCATTTTTATAGTATTGATACTGTCGAGATTTAATTTCGTTACGCTGTCGGCAGCTTGCCATCTCCACTCCAATCGGGCAAGCTTGTCATCGAAGGTGTTTCGCAACATACTATCTGCATAAAGCACCCTGAAAACCGAATCTTTCGTTACTGTTTTAACGCGCAGTTTGGCATGATAAATCCGTAAATACATTTTTTGCAGATCATCCATAATCCGATCATTCTCATCATCCATTTTAGTGACATACACCTCGTAAAGGTACAGGTTCCGAAGACTAAGCCTCGAATGCCTATCTTTAAAATTAAGTTTCACTTTGTCGAAATCATTCGAGATAGCGTCGATCCTTCGTTTAAGCTTTACCACCTTAAGGCCAAGTTTTGCGCTATCACGGAGTTCAATTAAATCATCATTCACCCGGTCGATGCTCATCATGTATTCACTCATCGAAAGCGTGTCCACACTCTGAATAAATTTCTTATGTTTCAGATGTTTTTTTTCCTGCGAGTCTACTTTTGATTTCGAACTGTCAACAAAATTGAACAGCTTAGGTAGTTGAATCCATGGTTTCGCCTGTATTTGAACTGCACTACTCAGACTAAGGAAAAGAAGAAAGTAAAAGAAAGCTACGCGTTTCATAAAGTGCTTTTGCATTTAAAAATCAGAATAATGTTTAATTTCCGGCATAAAAAAACTGCTTCCACAGTCAATCCTCAAAAATACTCTTTTGATTTGACTAAGGAATACAAAAAGAACTTTTTTTTTATATTGCTGTGAAAACAGCTGAAATACCCTTCAATAAAGGATTTTAAATTATGTGAATAGTTTTTTATAAAATAAGTTACAAAAATGTTTTAAAATCAAAATATTCTTTATATTTTTGCCATCAATTGAATGATTTAAGAAACAAATACCTGTAACTGGCTTGATTGGAATAATTTTATTAAATTAATAACTATTAAAAAAATTACAATTATGTCTCAAGAAAATAAAATATCATTAGCAATATCGGCTGAAAAGTTGGCTGATATCAACAGTAAACTCACTTCTGTAAGCACTACGCTTGCAGAGGTGTTACAATTCAATCTCACTTCTGCCGATAGGCAATCGTTGAGAACTATGGGCGACAAATCACTGGCTTTTGTACAAAAGTCATTGGAATATGCTCAAAATAATCCAACATTGGTGCCAACTTATCTCGATATGCAGGAAGCAAAAAAAGATTTTGCATTGGCACACGATTTATACGGCATTTTGCAACAAGTCAACACCCTTCAACGGGCAGTAGAAGACACTATGATGGTAGCTGGAAGCGAAGCTTACGACGCTGCATCGGTGTTCTATAACTCAGTAAAGGGTGCAAGCCGGGTAAATGTTCCGGGATCGGAAGCCGTTTACAAAGACTTGCAACAAAGGTTTGCCACGAAACCTCAAAAAGCTGTGGCAAAATAACAATCAATTAAAGGTGCTTACAGGTATCTAAACGTCATTCTCATTCGAGAGTGACGTTTTTTAGTTTATAACTACAATTTCCTACTTCCGAACTACGATGAGGTACTTCCGAACTACGATTTCCTACTTCCGAACTACGATGAGGTACTTCTGAACTACGATTTCCTACTTCCGAACTACGATTTCCTACTTCCAAACTACGATTTCCTACTTCCGAACTACGATGAGGTACTTCCGAAGTACGATTTCCTACTTCCGAACTACGATTTCCTACTTCCGAACTACGATGAGGTACTTCCGAACTACGATGAGGTACTTCCGAACTACGATTTCCTACTTCTGAACTAAATAACTTGAACCTAAAACTTGAACCGGGATAACTAACAAACGATAAAAGCGATCTTTAAATCCATTGAAAAAACTATTACAACTAATGACCAAAATTAGAATGGAAAAACTATGCTCTTTTGTGAACTATAATCTTCTCTATAAAATGAATCTGCATTTAATACCAATCATTTACCAACACATCACTGTCGATATTTACAGCAAACAACACTACTCCTACCATACTTCTCCCATAGCAATCGGCTCCGTTCAACCCTGTTTTATTTGCCATTTTCGTCAGTACATTTAAATAACAGTCGTAAAAATTTGAAAGTTTATTTATTTTTATTAATTTTGGTGCACGAAAACGGCGAATAAAACACTAAGATGTTATGGGCAAGCTGAATAAAAAAAAAGACTTACGCTATATCAAGACTTGAGAAAAATAATCAAAGAAAAGGATTTTTTACGCTTCGCGTAAAAAATCCTTTGTAAGTTCATTACTCAGAGAGAATGGAATATTGATAGAAAAAAATTACTTTTATAGCGAAAATAAAAAATTAATAAAAAACAATAATTCAAACTCAATCAAATAACTACAAAAATAGAAAATGGCAAAAAAGAGAGCAGAAAGTAGAACTAGATATTTTATTCGAAATCAAGGAGAAAAAAGAACTTGGAATGTATCTCATATATCAAAAGGAGGAGACTTTGTAGAAGAGCAAGAAATTATTAATTCATTTCCTGAAATTGGATTGGGTTTAGATAAGCCTGATTTTGTTGTTTGCTTTAAGG
>JBBRTR010000091.1:0-11745 GCA_038244215.1 Bacteroidales bacterium | reverse complement strand
TCAATTGTAAGTAATAAATAATTAATATGAAACATAAGATTTTATTTTTATCGATCTTACTCCCCTTGGTGGCAAGCGCGCAGTGCAAGGACTGCTTTAAAGAGGATAGTTGGAAGTTTGCAGCAGGGGTGACGCTGTATAACAACATAGACTACACTGGCGGCTACATTGAGTTACCTCATAGGCCTCTGGAATTTAATCTAAGATATAAAATCAGCAATAACCATGTTATTCGAATGAGTTCACCTGTAGCAGTTAAATTCAACTTGCCGGGTTCAGTATTTTATCCGCGTAATTATGATGGAAAGCAATCTCTTGAAGATTATTATAAAATGATGTTATCTGAAGATGCAAGGAGTTACTATCAAATGATAGAAAATGATTATAGTATATATGGAGCAACATTGGGATATGATTATAATTACTCTTTTACACCAGCATTTTCAGCATTTGCGGGAGTAGATTTAGGCTATTATAATTCACTTCACAAATTAAAGTATTATGGTATTACTTATTGGAAGCCTGTCGACAATGCTTCAAACGTGCTTATAATGGAATATATTGAGGAAAATGATCACTTTATTCAATATGTTATAAAACCTATGGTAGGAATCCGTTATCACTATCAAAAACTAATATTGGAAGCTAGTTTAGGTTATTCGTTCAATTCCATTACATATACTGTTAGAAAAGAATTCAATCAATATTATCCTGATTACAATAGCTCAAATCAGTACAGCGAGAAATTTACTCAACCATTCTATGGTTCTCAACAACAATTTATATATCAACTATCTTTATTTTATACATTTTAAATATTCACTCAGTTCGCCGTAGCGTATAGTCGTGAGCTGTTCGGCATAGCGTCTTTCGCGATATCCAAAGTTGCAAACAAATATTCATTTCATTTTACTGAGGTCTCTTGAAGTTTAACAGAAACTTCTCGATACCTCTTTTTGCTTCGACATTCGCAGCTGCTTAGATACAACGCCATAATAAACAAAGAGTGAATTATGTAATCTTTTTAAAAAGTTATGTAACAATTCAATATTTGTAAACCCGACCTTTGTATCGAAAAAAATAATGAATAATAACTGATCTGAAAGTCTAAATCTTACCGGTTTATAAAATTCGTTCAATTAAAGTTCATTTATGCAATCAATATAAACTATAAAAATATTTATTATGAAAAGAAACCGATTTAATGTGATCATTATTTTATGTACAGCTTTATTAATTTCAAATTGCGCATCATTAACTAAAACCCAAAAAGGTGGAGCAATAGGCGTTGCTGCCGGGGGAGCAATGGGTGCAGTAATTGGAAAGGTTGCGGGTAATACCGGACTGGGTGCAATTATTGGTGCAGCGGTTGGTGGTGCAACAGGTGCAATTATTGGAAATAAAATGGACAAGCAAGCCAAGGAAATTAAAAACACCGTTCCAGATGCTAAAGTAGAACGTGTAGGTGAAGGAATCGTTGTAGAATTCAGCAGTAATGTTCTGTTTGGATTTGACAGTAAAAAACTTTCGAATGAAGCAAAAACGAATCTCGATAAACTAGTGAAAGTTCTCAATACATATCCGGATACCGATATTGAAATACAAGGACATACTGACAATAAAGGTAGCGATTCCTATAATCAAACCTTATCGCTGTCAAGAGCTAAAGAAGTTTCAGGCTACCTAAGTAGTAATGGTATTGCAAGAAACAGAATTACTACAAAAGGGTTTGGTGAAAGTATACCCAAATATGACAACAACACAGAAAGTGGTAGGGCGCAGAATAGACGTGTTGAATTTGTGATTTCTGCCAATCAAAAGATGAAGAACGAGGCTCAAAAGGAAGCAGCCAAATAACAGACTAACAGAAAATTGTATTACACTAATTATCAATGATTAATTAATTATAAATAAAGAAATATGAAAAACAGAAAAATTTCTATCGTATTAATTCTTATGCTTTCAGCATCATTTATGATTGCTCAGGAAACATCAAAAATCTCTTTTGCTGTTCTTGGTGGAGCAAATTTCCAAAATCTGAACGGAAAGAATTTTAACGGTGACCAACTTAAAAATGACATGTTGTTGGGCTTTCATGCCGGAGTAAATGTGCAAATACCTGTTGCTCCTGAATTTTATTTTCAACCCGGATTAATGTTTGCTACAAAAGGAGCAAAAAACACAGTAGGTTCATTTGTAGGAACAACCACGCTGAATTACATTGAATTACCATTGAATATAGTTTACAAAGCTGCAGTGGGTAATGGATTTATTATGCTTGGTTTTGGGCCTTACGTGGCTTATGGAATCGGTGGTAAATGGAAAGGAGAGGTTGGATCATTAAGTATGACAGGAGATATTAAGTTCCAAAATACTTTTGACTCCACCGACCATTATTATAATTACAGAGCCTTAGATGCAGGTGCCAATATCTTTTTCGGTTATCAATTGGCAGGTGGTATTTTCGCCCAGCTGGAATCACAATTCGGAATGCTGAATATAAATCCTGAAGGATCAGCCAACGATAAGTCAATCACTAACAATACAGGCTTTGGTCTGTCATTAGGATATAGATTTTAAGTGAGAATAGTCATTTCACAAACTAAAGAAGCTGTCTCAAAATAAGATTTGAGGCAGCTTCTTTTCTGTTTTATAATTCGTTACAATATCATACGAAGTACTTGGGAATCACGTTCCTTATTCTGTGTACTTTTATCAGTGCTTCGCAAGTGTTTTTTTTGAGAGGAAGAATTTCCCTTATATACCCGATCTTTTAAAATCCCACCGAAAAGCTGACAGCCGATCGATTGAAGGTGCCATCGCGAAATAAAGGAGTTGGATAGAAATTATATGCCAATTTGGCACTGAAAATGGCTAAGAACCGTACTTTAGTGCCTATTGTCCAACCTAATTGCAAAGCATTGTAATCATAGTATGGGGCTCTATCAAGTGTGGAAGATAAAATCAATTCAGCAACCGGACCTGTATAGACATTTACTCCTGTGAAAAAAGATTTATACACCCGATAACTCGCTATTAATGGAACTGTGAATGACTGGGTTCTCAAAATTGAATTAGTAGTGCTTAATGCTAAATTTCCATCCCGAAATAAGGTATATTTATTCCAGTTATAATTCAATCCTACTTGCCATGATGCGTTAGAATCAAAATCAAACTTCTGACCATAAGCTGTTCCTATGTGAAAATCACTCCATCGGTAATCTGAAGTTCGTTTGACATCCCAACCTATATTTATATTCTTAAACAATTGTTTTCCAACACTAGTATTCTTGTTTTCTGCTCCCCATACACTGAATATGGTTGACATGATCAGGAAGATTATTACGGCTCTTTTCATTGCGAATATATTTAAAATTTCAAATAGAACTTTTTCCTTCTAAAAGAGAAAAGTTTCATGTAAGTTATGATCATTGATTTTATTTTACTTACCATTAAACATGCCAGACTTAAAAAGAATTAAGCATTTGAATTAATATTAACTATTTTGACTAAAATAATAACCTGAACCAGATGGCATCTGGAAGCTACAAAAATGGTTTTATAGAAAATAGCTACTTGAGGTTGTAGATGAAAATATACAGTACAGCAAGTAATTTGATAATATCCGACACTACATTATTTGAGTGAATCAAAAGCTGTGTTGCCAGCAAACATCTGACCGTGAAGACCGAAGAACGTTTGATTTTTACTAAAGTAAAAACGTTACTGGCAAAAATTAATCGAGAATCGATAACAAAATAGAAGTCCTGAAAATCATTGAGATTCTCAGGACTTTTATTTATAGTTTAAAGCTGCTTCAGAAATTAATCTTCCTTTACCTGAGGAGTAATCAATTTGTAACCTTTACCGTGAATATTGATAATAGCAACATTCTGATCGTCTTTCAACAATTTACGCAGTTTGGTAATATAAACATCCATACTTCTTGCATTGAAGTAGTTGTCATCAACCCAAATTGTTTTCAGAGCAAAATTACGTTCTAAAATATTGTTGGCATTTGCAGCAAGCAAATTCAATAATTCAGATTCTTTGGTAGTCAATTTTTTGGGTACTCCGCCATAAGTAAGAAGTTGTTTCTGAGCATCAAATATGAAGTCACCGATATTGTAAACAACAACATCTTTAGCTCTCTTTCCTTTTACACGACGTAAAATTGATTCGATACGATACAATAATTCTTCCATGCTGAATGGTTTAGACAAATAATCGTCGGCACCCAGTTTGAATCCCTGCAAAATGTCTTCTTTCATTGATTTTGCTGTCAGGAAAACGATTGGAACTTCAGAATTCATTGAACGAATGTCTGCAGCTAATGAGAAGCCATCTTTCTTTGGCATCATCACATCAAGTACACATAAATCGTATTTATTACGCGAAAATGCCTTGTAACCGGCTTCGCCATCAGGCTGAAGATCTACATCATATCCTTTAGTAATCAAATACTCTCTGAGAAGCATGCCAAGATTTTCATCATCTTCGCATAACAAGATTTTTACTTTTTCGTCTGTCATAATTTTAATTTTTAAGAGTTGGTATTGTTATAATAAATTTAGTTCCTATATTCATTTCGCTTTCTACTTTAATGGTTCCTTTATGTTCAGTCACAATTTTCTTTACATAAGCCAAACCTAATCCAAATCCTTTTACGGTATGTAAATTTCCGGTAGATACGCGGTAGAATTTTTCAAAAACACGCTTCAAATCCTCTTTGGGTATTCCTATTCCGTTATCTTCGATGCTTATCAGCAAATTATCTTTTTCGTTCCAGGTTTCAATGGTCAACAGTAAAGGTTTGTCGGAGGCATACTTTAAAGCATTGTCCATCAGGTTGAAAATCACGTTTGTAAAATGTACTTCATCAATTAGTGCAACATCATAGCCAGCCTGAAGTTTTGAAGTTATTTTTCCACCTTTACTGGTTACCTTTAAAGAGAAATTACTGATAATATCCGTAACAAGCGAGTTAATACGTATTTCATTCAGTTTCAACATCGATTTATCTTTCTCGAAAATCGCCATCTGTAATACTTTTTCCACCTGAAAACTCAATCGTTTTGTTTCGTCACGAATCACGTTTGAAATATGTTTTAATGTCTCCGGAGTTTTACCCACCCCAGAGTCTTGTAACATCTGAGAAGCCAATGAAATTACCGATATGGGTGTTTTTAATTCATGTGTCATGTTATTAACAAAATCATTTTTCATATTGTTCAGTTGTTTTTGCCTGAAAATGATAATAATAGCAACAATAAACACTCCTAATATTAGTGAAACCAAAGCTATGGACGGGAAAAGCAAATTCATCGAATTTAAAATATAATTTTGCTTAGTCGGAAAAATAACCTGTAAATAAGCTGACTTGCTCGATTCCTCAAACGGAAAAAGTTTTTGAGTATATACATTATTGTTTGAATTCAAATCGGCTCCCTGAATGTCTTTATGGCATTTATAAATTACTTTCCCCTGTTTATCTACTATGGTATAATAGAAAGGTAAAATAACGCCGTTATTTGTAAGTACTTTTTCTAATATTCCATTTAGTTCTTCAAAATTAACGCGCTCGCTAATTTCTTTTTTATCAATTTCTTTCATCCAACGGAAAACGGCCTGATCAAGAATTGTTTTTGACCGTTTGAAATTCTGCTGGAATTTTTCCTGCAAATACCGTGATGTCTCTTCAATTGTCGCTTTACCGTGACGCGTTGAAAGTCGTATGGTTGGTCTGTTAATCTGATCAGGTGTTAGCTTCAAATTTTCAGCCATGCTGTCAATATCACTTTTCAATCGTAAATTCTGAGCATCCATGCTCAATAATTTATTTTCTTTTCCTTTGTAATCTTCACCTTCCAGGACCTGTCCCAAATATTCCAATGCTTCATTTTCTTCAACGAGACTTACTGTTTGAAATAAACTGCGTTGCACATTATCATTGAACTGATTCTCAATCATTTCTGCGTTTATTCTGACATATCTTGCCTGCAATATAATCAACCCAACAAATGTGAGGAGCATAGAAACAATTAAAATCCAAATAGTCGTTTTCTTCATAACACTACAAAACTACTGCAAAAAAATATGTATTCAATACTTTAACGATTTTTTAGCCAAAAAGTTCAATAAAAATATAAAACTTTAAACTATATTTACATTTGAAGTTAAACGAGTTCTTTATGAAACTTATAAATTAACCACATGAGGTTAAAAATGTAAATTTTAAACGTAATTGCTCTGACTTTATTATATCAATTACGTTAAAACACAAAATATCGAGTTATTATTTTGTTAATGATAAGATTTTTAAATGAAAAGCGTTAAAAAGGCAAATAATCGATAAAATTATTTATGTGCGGACATAAAAAAGGCTGTCAGTTTAATTTTGACAGCCTTAAGTTTACTTCTTTTTCGCAATCAGAATAAATTGAGTGTAATCGGTAAATTTTCCTTCTATTTTTTCTTTGTGTAAAATATTATACGACTTGGCAGTTATTACTTCAAAACCTGCATTTCTGAATTGTTCGGAAAGTGTATTTGTGTCAAAACCTTTGTGTGGAATCGGTTCAAAACGATGAAAGGAACCATCTTCAGTTAGCAGATCACCGATTACCACGGTTGCATTTGGTTTTGTTATTTCTGCCAAATGACTTAGAATCATCGGAATGTCGGACAAATGATGAAAAGCCATACACGAAAAAACAAAATCTATATCTTTCTTTTCGTATTCAAACACTTCCCCATGAACGATTTCCACATTTTTAGTTCCGGTCAGTTTTCGTCGCAAGACATCAAGCATTGCTTCCGAAGTATCTTCAAATACCATTGCTTTTACTTTCGGTAAAACCTGCATTCCAACCAAACCCGTTCCAGCGCCAATTTCCAGTGCTTTCCAGTTTTTATCAAGAGTTACGTACTTAAACATTTCTTCTACAAACATTTCAGTCATTTTCATTTTGTCAGGATTGTCCCAATCCTGTGCTTTTTGAGCAAACTTGTCTTCCATATTTCGTGTGTTTTAATTATCGAACGAGTTTAACGACTGAATGTTCAACAAAATTAGTTGTATTTTCATACAAAAATCTTACTTTTGCAGTATTAAGAATATTACACTTTGTCGAATTAAAATAAAGTTTGGAAAAAAGATTAAAAATAATTACTCATGAAAATTAAAACAACACTTATGGCATTAGCCGTCTTAGCAACATCGTGTGTAACTAAAGATGATGCGCCGATAATCGGCAAACAAAATCCGGTAATAAAAAACGGACGAATGACACCTGAAGTTTTATGGTCGTTCGGACGAGTTGCCGGCACTCAGGTTTCGCCTGATGGAAAAAAAATCCTTTACAGTGTATCGTATTATAGTGTTACAGAAAATAAAGGAAACTCGGAACTTTTTGTAATGAATATTGATGGTTCGGACAAGAAACAAATTACTAATACTTCAACACGCGAAGCGGCAGCAAGATGGATGAAAGACAATGAACACATTGCTTTTTTAAGTTCTGAAACCGGCACCATGCAACTTTGGATGATGAAAGCTGATGGATCAGTTCGAAAACAAGTTACAAATCGTGAAAGTGGAATCAATGACTTTTCATTTTCGCCCAATGAATCAAAAATTCTATTTGTTGCCGATGTCAAATACGGTGAACGAACTGTTGATAAATATCCCGATTTGCCCAAAGCAAGTGGAGTTATTGTCAACGATTTGATGTACAAACATTGGGACGAATGGGTGCAAACAGTTCCACATCCCTTTGTGGCTGATTTCAAAGACGGTAAAATTGGAAATGAAACCGATGTTTTGAAAGGTGAACCTTACGAAAGTCCGATGAAACCTTTCGGCGGAATAGAGCAATTGGCTTGGAGTCCGGATGGAAAAACAATAGCTTACACTTGCCGTAAGAAAATAGGAAAAGCTTACGCACTTTCAACGAATTCCGATATTTATTTTTATAATCTGGAAACCGGCAAAACAGAAAATAAGACCGAAGGTATGATGGGCTACGACCAGAATCCGGTTTTCTCGCCCGATGGAAAATGGCTGGCATGGGAAAGTATGGAACACGATGGTTATGAATCGGACAAAAGTCGTTTGTTAATCATGAATATCGAAACCGGAGAAAAAACTGATGTTTCAAAAGATTTTGATCAAAACTCGAATGGGTTGGCTTGGTCTGCTGATAGCAAATCAATTTATCTGGTAAGTTGCTGGCATGCTCTGACTCAGATTTATCGTGCTGATATTACTGATCATAAATTTACAGTAATCACAAAAGGTGTTCAGGATTATGCGTTGGTAATTCCTTTACATGACAAACTAATCGGTGTAAAGCATTCGATGAGCAAGCCTGACGAAATTTATAGCATCAATCCTACTACCGGAGTAGAAACTGAACTTTCGTTCGAAAATAAAGATTTGCTTGCAAAGCTGAAAATGGGACGGGTTGAAGAACGTTGGATTGAAACTACCGATCACAAGCAAATGCAAACTTGGGTGATTTATCCACCTGATTTTGATCCGAACAAAAAATATCCGACTTTGCTTTATTGCGAAGGCGGACCCCAATCAACTGTTAGTCAATTCTGGTCATATCGTTGGAATTTCCAAATGATGGCTGCCAACGATTATATTATTGTAGCACCAAACCGTCGCGGTTTACCCGGATTTGGAATGGACTGGCTCACCCAAATCAGTGGAGATTATGGCGGACAAAACATGAAAGATTATTTCTCGGCAATCGATGCCATGGCAAAAGAACCATTCGTCAACAAAGATAAACTGGGTTGCGTTGGAGCAAGTTACGGTGGTTTTTCGGTGTATTGGCTGGCTGGTCATCACGAAAAGCGTTTCAAAGCGTTTATTGCTCATGATGGCATGTTTAATTTGCCACAGCAATATCTTGAAACCGAAGAAATGTGGTTTGTAAACTGGGATTTGGGTGGAGCTTATTGGGATAAAAACAATGCCATTGCGCAGCGTTCGTATGCCAATTCACCTCATTTATTTGTTGATAAATGGGACACACCTATTTTGGTTATTCATGGCGAAAAGGATTACCGGATTTTGGCTTCACAAGGTATGGCCGCTTTCAATGCCGCAATTTTACGGGGTGTTCCGGCTGAAATGCTTATTTTCCCGGACGAAAATCATTGGGTGCTACAACCTCAAAATGGAATTCTCTGGCAACGGACTTTCTTTTCGTGGCTGGATAAATGGTTGAAATAGTTAAAGAGATAGTTGGAAATGAGCGGAATACTTTTAGTTTTTCGCTCATTTCTTTTAAATAATTTTGTAAGTTTGTATGAAATTATTATTTTGCTGCAACGAATCAATTTTAATTTGCATCTAAGTTTCAGAACATGGAATTAGAAAATCGGACAATCGACGAACAGAAATTAATTGCCGGATGCGTAAAAGGTGAGCCGTGGGCTCAAAAGAAGATTTACGAATTGCATGTACCAGCCATGATGAGCGTTTGTGTCCGTTATGTAACTGATCGTGAGACAGCAAAAGACATTCTGCAAGATGGATTTGTGAAGATATTTACTAAAATTGATAGCTATTCCGGCACAGGTTCATTTATTGGTTGGATGCGACGGGTTTTTGTAACTACTGCGTTGGAGTACTTACGAAAAAATGATGCATTGAAACAAAGTATTAGTTTTGATGAGTACAATGAATTTATTGAACATACTGATACTTCAATTATCGAACAAATTTCGGCTGATGAATTAATGAAAATAATTTCTGAACTTCCGAATGGTTATCGAACTGTTTTTAATTTATATGTAATTGAAGGTTATTCACATGCCGAAATTGCCGTCATGTTGAATATCGGAGAAAACACATCACGTTCGCAATTTATGCGTGCACGGAAATTATTGCAACAAAAAGTTCAGGACTTAATGCGCTAAAAAATGACTAACTCAAAAAATAACATACATAAACCTGAGGCTTTTGAAGAAATAATTCGAAAGAAGCTTGAAAACCATTCGATTCCCGTTGATGACTCAATTTGGGCAGGAATTGAAGCACGAATAAATAAAAAGAATCAAAAGCTTATTCCATTTTGGTGGTGGTTTTCGGGAGGTGCTGCTGTAGCCATATTGGCATTACTTTTTACAATTCAATCTTTCAACCATACCGAATCGTATTATTCCAACAAACCCGAACAGAAACAAAAGCAGGAAATTCTACCCCAGAAAAATAAAATGGATACTGTTTCGGAGTCGAAAAAAGTATTTCAAATTGAAAAAAGAATTCAAAAACAGCTTATAGCTAAAGCTGAAAATAAAGGTGTTGAACAAAAAACTGTCGTTCCTGATAATGCAGCACTTAAAATTGATTCGTCTGAATCAAAAAAAGCTGTTTCAGACTCAATAAAAAGTCATGCGGTAGAAGAAAAGACATTTACTCAAATTGAAGATAAACAGACTGACACAACTTCAATTGAGAAAAAGCAAGAAATTTATCCAGCTTGGGAAAATAATATCGCTGGAAAGAAAGCAAATAAAACTTCCGATAAAAAGAATGATGGACTATTATTGGCGGCTTCTTTAAGTGCCGGAAGTCAGGCTCCGACCGGAACAATGGCAATGGATAATATACCCTTATATGCAAATAAGAATATTGTTAGTGCAGAAACAAGCTTCAGCAGTGTGATGACACCGAATGATTTTTCCCGGATTATTTATTCAACGCCTGTTTCGGTCGGGTTTGTCGTTCAAAAACCGATTGCACAGAACTGGAAACTTGAAAGTGGTTTGGTCTATACATATTTATCAACTACATTTCAAAACTCCGGCGTGCAACAAAATGATGCAAACATGCATCTACATTATATCGGAATTCCATTGAATATAATTGCACAGGTTTCGAAAACTCCAAAGTGGGAATTTTATATTTCAAGTGGAGGAATGATAGAAAAAGGAATACGTTCGATTTATATTCAACATGAATATTATGGAAATCAGACAATAACGACAACTGCTTCGACAAATATTGCAGGTTTGCAATGGTCAATAAATGGAGCAATTGGTACAACATATAAACTGAATCAAAATCTGGGAATTTATTTTGAACCGAAAATATCATATTTTTTCAATAATAATCAACCTGTCAGCGCCCGTACTGATCAACCGGTTTCAATCGGACTTACAGCAGGAATAAGATTCCAGTTAAAATAAAATGTATGAAACCACAATTTTACTATATTATTCTGAGCCTGATTTTTCTAAATTCTTGTAACACAGATTTTAGTAATGATAATATTGCTAAAATTAAATATGGTACATCATTTGGAATGTGTGTCGGCTATTGCAAACATGATTTGGAGCTGAACAAGACTGAAATTATTTACAATTGTTCAAGTTGGGATACTACAATTGAAGCAATAACAAGTTCAGAAGCTATAAAATCGACCACATGGGATTCCATTCGGACTAATTTGAATGTAAATGCTTTTTTCAATTTAGCGGAATTTATTGGTTGTCCTGATTGTGCAGATGGTGGAGCCGAATGGCTGGAAATTGAACTCGCAAATGGTCAAAAACACAAAGTCACTTTTGAATACATAAATGAACCAGCTGTTTTGAAAAATAAAATTGATAAACTGCGTGAGATTTTAAATAATACTAGATGTAATTGATAAACTGAAAGAATATTAAAAAGAATTGTCTATTAATATCGGTTATTTTGTCCTTGATTGTAACAGCTTGTAAAAC
>JBBRTR010000090.1:0-11787 GCA_038244215.1 Bacteroidales bacterium | reverse complement strand
AATTTCCAGAATTAGAAGTTGTTGTACCCGAATTAGTGCTTCTTGTCATATTTGAATTTCTTTCGGTCGAATAGGTTGAAGTTCTTGGCGTCGTATTAATAGATCTATTGAAAGTGCTTCCTGTATTATTTGATCTGAATCCCTCTGTTCTGACTAAACCGATTCCATTGGCTCTGCTGGTAAATGAACTTGCATTATTTGAATTTACAGAATTCCGTACCATTCGTGAACCTTGAGTATTAGAACTTGAGTTTGCTTCGTTTCTTGTACCGCTTCCTGTTACTACCGTATAAGGATTACGTGATGAATTTAAACTGCTAGCTCCACCACTGTTAATCACACTGGCTGAAGATCTTGATGTACCTCCAAGTCTGCTTCCGCTTGGATTATAATTGCTCACCTCTCTTCTTGTCGCTTCATTATGATTCTGATTATTTTTTTGATTTACCCAGTTATTCCCATAATATGGATAACCGTAACCTCCATAACCATATCCATAACCGCCATAACCGTATCCATAGCCTCCATAACCGTATCCATAGCCTCCATAACCGAATCCATAATAATCGTTGAAACCACCATAACCGAATCCACCACCATAAAATCCATTATATCCCCAAGGGCTATAACCCCAGTTATTATAATATGAATAAGGTGAATTCCAACTGTTCCAATAGCTGTAAGGGCTGACATTGTAATTCCACCAATATGGATTTGTCCAAGTCGGGGTTACATAAGCATATGATCCATCAACATAAACATTCCAATCGTTATTATTTAGAAAATAAATGTCATTGTAGCGGGGATCTCCGATAAATAGCTCATATTTAGGGTTGTGGAAACGACGAATACGTTCTGCATATTCTAAATCAGATTCATTTCCGTTAAATCCATTTAGGTAATAGCCTTGTTGTGAACTATCGTTGCCCGTATATTCAGTACTGTCATTGGCCTGCGCCAAAAGCTCAACCGTATCACGCTGAACAATTTGAGGTGTTCCGCTTTTCCGATCGATATAAATAATTTCTTTAGCACCGTTTTTATAAGTAGGTGCTTGCGCTTTCTTTGCAATAGTTTGACTCTGAATGACTTTTGCATCACTCGGTTTGAAGTAAATGTCGTCATAGACCGGTTGGTTCTGACTGAATCCGATAAGTGGAATCAGCATGGACAACATACTTATAAATGTGAATCGTTTCATAATGATATCTCCTATATTTATTTTCGTTGTTAGTCGCTTTTTAATCAATGTTTCAACAAGAATCATGCCATTGAATACGGTAATTCTGTGTGTCTTATTTTTTCAAATAAGAATATATTTTTTAGATAAATTTACGTCAAAAAGCCGTACTTTTGTAATGCTTTTAAGTTTTATTTATCAGACTAAGTTTAACTTGAAATGTTTAATTGCTTTTGTATTTTTTATCTATCGAATCTTATTATTGTATTTACTAAATCATCTATATTGTAATTGATTTGTTATTTAAAATAACAAGAAGCTCAAAAAATCAACAATTTATAAAATCAAACGTTTTTACTTATTATGAACTATACAGAAGTAAATTTTAGTATTGAACCATTCGAAGAATATATCTCAGACGTTTTAATCTCCGAATTAGGTGAAATTGGTTACGATAGTTTCGAGCCAAATGAATCTGGCTTGAACGCTTATATCCTTTCCAATGATTTTGATGAACCAAATCTACGGAATATGCTGGACAATTTTCCCTTCGAAGCCTCCATTGAGTACAAAGCTACACAAATTGAATCGAAAAACTGGAACGAAGAGTGGGAAAAACATTATTTTCAGCCGATAGTTATTGGGAATGAATGTGTTATCCACAGTTCGTTTCATACCAATGTACCAAAAGCTACTTACGATATTATAATTGACCCAAAAATGGCATTCGGAACTGGACATCATGAAACGACGAGTCTTGTTATCGGTCGGATATTGAAAATGGATCTGGAAGGAAAATCAGTTCTGGATATGGGTTGTGGAACAGCAGTTCTGGCAATTCTGGCTGTTAAGTGTGGTGCAAAGAATGTTGTTGCCATTGATATTGATACCTGGTGTACAGAGAATTCACTTGAAAATATTGCTATCAATAAAACTGATGGAATCGAGGTGCTGCTTGGAGGTGCTGAACTGTTAGAAGGAATGCATTTTGATATTGTTCTGGCTAATATTAACCGTAATATTTTATTGGCTGATATGGATAAATATGCTGCTTGTCTGTCCGCAGGTGGTGAATTATATATGAGTGGGTTTTATAAAGAGGATATTCCGTTGATTGAAGCTCAAGCCGATATTAACGGCTTAAAACTGATCGAATTTTTTGAAAAAAACAATTGGGTGGTAGTTAAAACGGTGAAAGAATAGATTTTTTAGAAAGTAGTCGGTAGTTCATAGTTTATAAATAAAAGACGCTGCAAATTAAATATTTGCAGCGTCTTTATAACTGTTATAATTTGATTTAAAACCAATTAACTAATTAACCAATCAACCAATCAACCAATTAACTAATTAACCAATCAACCAATTAACCAAATAACCAATTAACTAATCAACCAATTAACTAATCAACCAATCAACCAATCAACCAATTAACTAATTCACTTTCCTGATTAATTCCATTCCCGTTTGCAATGCTTTTTCATTCATTGGAATTAAATGGTGATGACGTTCTGGCAGTGATTTTTTCAATCCTTTGAGTACGTTTTCAATCTGAACAATCGGACGAACTTTAAGTAATCCTCCCAGAATAATCATGTTAATTGATTTTGTAGTGTCGTTGGCATAACCATATTCTGTAGCATCAATCCTGTAAATGTTTATATCCTTTCGTGTTGGCAGTTTTTTTAAACCATTGCCGTCATAAATCAGAGTTCCACCCGATTTTACTTTGCTTTCAAATCGATCTAACGAAGGTTGATTCAATACAATAGCGGTGTCATACGAATTTAAAACAGGGGAACTGATGCGTTCATCACTCAAAATAACGGTGACATTTGCCGTTCCACCACGTTGTTCAGGTCCGTAAGATGGCATCCAGCTCACTTCTTGTCCTTGCATTAATCCTGAATAAGCCAGAATTTTACCCATTGAGAGCACGCCTTGTCCACCAAATCCGGCTATGATTATTTCTTCTTTCATAATAGTCAAATAACAATTAAATTAATGACCCCCAACCCCTAAAGGGGAGTAACAAGTCCCCTTTAGGGGATTTAGGGGTCTATTCGTTTTTTAAATCGCCCAACGGGAATTTTGGAAACATATTTTCTACCATCCAATCGTTTGCTGCTTCAGGTGTCATTTTCCAACCGGAATTGCAGGTTGAAACAACTTCTACAACCGAAGTTCCTTTTCCAAGCATTGAATTTTCAAAAGCTTTTTGAATGGCTTTCTTCGTCTTTCGGGTGCTGCCAATAGTATGTACACTTTGGCGCGTAACATAACAAGTTCCGTCTAGTTGAGCCAATAATTTGCTCATATCAAGCGGGTTACCATTTAAAGGAACGGTGCGACCATTTGGAGAAGTAGCAGATTTCATTCCTATTAAAGTTGTAGGAGCCATTTGACCGCCGGTCATTCCGTAAATTCCGTTATTGATAAAAATAATGGCAATGTTTTCGCCACGATTTGCAGCGTGGATAGTTTCTGCGGTTCCGATTGCTGCCAAATCACCATCACCCTGATAGGTAAATACTAAACGATCAGGTAAAAGACGTTTTACTGCTGTTGCCAATGCCGGAGCACGTCCGTGAGCTGCCTGTTGCCAATCAATATCAATATATTTATACATAAAAACAGAACAACCGACCGGAGCTATTCCAATCGTTTTTTCCTGCATATCCATTTCCTCGATAATTTCAGCAATCAGTTTATGTACCACGCCATGACTGCAACCGGGGCAATAATGCATCGGTGTATCGTTCATTAATTTAGCTTTGGTATAAACCAAATTAGCAGGATTTATTATTTCAGCTGTTGTCATAATTTCTTAATTTACAAGTTTAGTTTTTAGCGCATTCAAAACTTCGTCGGGTGAAGGAACAATACCGCCCATTCTTCCATAAAACTCAACAGGAACACGGCCATTAACTGCCAATCGTACATCTTCAACCATTTGACCAGCACTCATTTCCACTGTCAGAATTCCTTTTACTTTGTCAGCATACTTGCTGATTGCAATTGTTGGGAAGGGATAAAGCGTAATCGGACGTAACAAACCGGCTTTAATTCCTTCGGCACGAGCCATTTCAACTGCTTTTTGGCATACACGCGCACTTGTTCCGAAAGCTACCACCAGATATTCAGCATCTTCACACGAAAATTCTTCGTATAGAACTTCATTCTTTTCAATTTCACGATATTTAGCTTGCAGACGAAGATTGATGATTTCCATTTCTTCGGCCTCCAAGGATAATGTCGTAATTATATTCGGCTTCCTATCAGGAGTTTTCCCCATTGTTGCCCACGGGCTTTTGGCGCGTATTTCTTCTTCTGTCCAACGAGGTTGGAAAGGTGGAAGCACCACTTTTTCCATCATTTGACCAATAACTCCATCAGCTAAAAGTAGGGCAGGAGTGTTATATTTGAAAGCTAATTCGAATGCTAAAACTGAATGATCAGCCATTTCCTGAACAGAAGCAGGTGCCAATGTAATTAATTTGTAATCGCCATGTCCTCCGCCTTTAACAGATTGAAAATAATCGGCTTGACTCGGTTGTATGGTTCCCAAACCCGGACCACCACGCATAACATTTACAATTAAACAGGGCAATTCGCCACAAGCAATGTACGAAATGCCTTCCTGCATTAAACTTACACCGGGACTTGAAGAACTTGTCATCGCTTTCTTTCCGCAACCGGCTGCGCCATAAACCATATTGATAGATGATGTTTCACTTTCGGCCTGCAAAACAACCATACCGGTAGTATTCCAGGGTTCAAGTTCCATCAATGTTTCCATTATTTCCGATTGAGGTGTAATCGGATAACCGAAATATCCATCGCAACCACAACGAACGGCAGCATGTGCAATGGCTTCATTGCCTTTCATAAGCACTACTTCGTCGATATTCTGTTTTTTTGAATCGTTCATTTTTTTAGTTTTAAATCGTAAGTTGGTTGTTAAACTCTTACTTTATAAACGGTTATACAAGCATCAGGGCAAACCCAGGCACATGCACAACAACCCACGCAATCTTCAGGATTGACCATTGTACTAAAATTGTAACCTTTTGAATTTGCTTCTTTATTTAGTGCCAATACATCTGATGGACAGGCCACTACGCATAAATTGCATCCTTTGCAACGCTCAACGGTAATTACGACTGCACCTTTTACTTTTGCCATTATGTTTTAATTTAAAATTGACCTACAAATGTAATTAAATTTGATAGAAACAACATTTATATAGCTGCATTTTTAGTTTTTTTGTACTAAAATTTCTTTTGACAGTATGTGATTTTGATTATAAAATTCAGATTATCAACGCTATTTATGCTGAGAGAACATCCAACTCATGAAATCTTTTTGTGTAAATGCATTGTCCCAACTATTGTGTCCAACTCCGGGAAATTCAAAATATTGAACATTTTTCAGAGCCATTTGCTTTCAATTCGATATATGCATTTCGTGAATACTCTACAGATACAGATTTATCGACCGAACCATGATAGATACGAATAGGCATTTTACGTACTTTCTTCAATCGATTTACGTCAACAGCACCACATATTGGAAGTGCAGCAGCAAACATTTTTGGATATCTGCATATCAAATCGTAAGTAGCCATTCCACCAAGCGAAAGTCCTGATATATAAATCCGTTTACTGTCAGTAGCTTCGGTTTTTCTGTAAAAATCAATCAGTTTTTTTGAAAGTGCTAATGATTTTGTGAGTCCTTTCTTATCAAGAAACTCAAATGTGTTTGGATCAGTATGTTTAAACTTTACCCAAGATTCATTAGCAGGGCATTGCGGAAATAGAACAATAGCCGGAAAGTTGATGCGGTTTACCGAGTCGGTAAATAATGAAGCACCGTGAATGAGCTGTTTTTCATTATCATTTCCACGTTCGCCGGAGCCATGAAAAAAGATAACCAGTGGATATGAATTCTTTTTATTGTAATTTTCAGGAAAAAGTATCCTGTATTTTAAGGTATCACCTTTGTAAATAAATTCCTTTTTCTCAAACATTTCATTCCCTGCATATAGTGACAGGTTGGCAAAATATATAAAAATAAAAAATACGAATGATTTCTTCATCTCGATTTAACCAATTGATTTGACTGCAAAGTAACGAAATGGTTTTATTTTGACCAAAGAAAGCCATCGAAAACTCCTGAAATGGTATAAAAAGTCTTTATCAGGGATAAAAACAGGATATATGGGACAAACCTATTTTGATATAATGTTAATGTGATGATGTGATGATGTGTTCATGTGCTGATGTGTTGATTGCTTTCTAATTATCTTGTTATCACATCATCACATTCACTTTACCTATTACAAACTCCGGCATACGGGCAATACTGACATATTTTTTCATTGGTAGTTTGAATGAAAGGTGTTTCGAAACTAAAGATTTCTTCGAGAATCGTTGTTAGATGTTCCTTGAAATCTTCTTCATATATTCCAAAATCTGTTACTTTTTCTTTCAGTTCTTTGTTGTTCAGTTCGGTATCAAAGTCATCTTTAAAAACATCACGGATATAATAAATTCCGGGTGTAATAGTTTGTCCGGCTGCCTTTTCTTTATAAAACAATCCATATAGAAAAGTCTGTAAAACAAATTTTGGACGATTTTCCTTATTGTGTTCAAATACTTCGTCCAGATTTTTAAAATCCAGTTTGCCTGTTCCAGTTTTATAATCGAGTATGCGTAAGCGGCCTTCTTTTTCGTCAATGCGGTCGATAAAACCTTTCAGATTAACGTTGAGCGTACCGTTTTGAATCGGAAACTGAAGGTTGCAACGTTCTTCGGAACTGATATATCGAAATGGAGCGTGGTTTTTATCCACCTTCAATACCTGTAAAATATATTTGCGCAGTACGCTGGCAATCAATAAATTGTTTCCTTCCAACTGAACGATTACGTCATTTCTTTTTTTGAAATATTTAGTCGAAAACGCCCTGTTTATTTCCTTGTCAATCAATAAGGTGTTTTTTATCAGGATGTCAAAATCATCCGACTGCATCATTTGACCTTTGTAGGGCTGATACAGATTTTCCATCACTGCATGAAACAGCGTGCCGAACATGCTTGCTTCCACGGTTTCCAACACTTCGTCGGCTTCATCCACGTCTTCCACTTTGGTGAGGTAAAACTGCAACGGACAATCGATATAGGAGTTAATGGAGCTAGCCGAAAGTGAAAAACTTCCTTCACCAATTGTTGTAAACTGCTTCAGTTTTTCCATAACTGCCGGTGTTTTTTCAATCTGAATAGGCTGAGCATTGCCAAAACCAATATCAAACGAAACAGTTTTCTTTCGAACGTGAACACCATAATGATAGTGCAATTGATGCATAAACCGGCTCACTTCACCTGTTTGAATTCCTTCGGTACGTGAATCGTAAAGAAAGAAAATACGTTTAGCACGATGAATTAGGCGGTAAAAATTATAAGTCGTAATTGCATCCTGATGTTCGGTGGTTGGCAATCCAAAACCGTGGCGAAGGTTATAGGGAATAAAGCTGTTCGTGCTACTTTTTTGTGGATAAACTCCTTCGTTGAATGAAGTTATAATCAGATTTTCAAAATCGAGTCCGCGGGTTTCTAACACGCCCATTACCTGTAATCCATCAAGCGGCTCGCCTACAAACGGAATGGTAATTCCTGTCGTAAGCTGTCGAATAAGACGCATCAAGGTGTCGAGGTTCATATCCACTTGCACCGGTTTCAGCCGGATTATGTCGTTCATGCGATTGATCGTAACATAATACTGATACAGAAAATCACATTCCAGGCGATAATCGTGTGTTTCGTCGGAAGCTTGTTGCCAGCCGTTTTGCAAAGTACGGAGAATATGAAGCAGATAAGGCAGAAATGTTTTCGTGTCTGTTTGTGGAACGAAAATGGTAGCCAGCAAGTCATTCTTTTTCAATTCGTCTGCTTCAATATATATCCAGTTATTCTCAGCCATTTGACGAGTCAATCGGTTTGCTTGATTACCGCATAGCAACGAAATATATTGATGATTCAGTATGTTAGAAACCGTTTGGTGGTAAAACGAAACACGTTCACCTGATACGCGCAAGCGCCTTTGCAACTCAAAAATATGCTCAATTAATCCTGCAACAGGAGTAGATTTTAGTGGAAAGCCCATTGTTACATTCACTTTTTCAATTTGTGCAGGAAGTGAGTGGAGCAGGGGAACGAGCAAACTTTCGTCGGGAAGAACCACAGCAGTGTTGATATAGTCGGTAGTTGGTAGTTGGTAGTCGGTAGTTGGTAGTTGGCAGTCGGCAGTTGGGAACAGTTTATTGAGGATTGAATAAACTTGCTTTGTCTGACCAACTGCTGAAGGGACTGCAATGAGCTCAATATCTTTATCCAGAAGGGATTCAACAAAGGGTTCAATAGTATATTTAGAAGAAAAAACATGAATATTTTCGGCATAAAAAAGGGAAGCCTGATTGTCGGCATCACGTAATTCGGCGGCATCATAATCCCAGTAAAAGTCAGCCTGACCACGCTTTTGCAATTCGGCCATAAGAGTGCGTTCGCAAGGATTGAGAGCATTAAAACCCACGAAAACAAATTGTTTGCCTATAAATCCGACAATTTCTTCTTTTGCCTTTAACCGGTCTGTCACATCGCGACAAATCATACCTTCGGTGGCAGTATTTTCCGCTAAAAGTTCAGTGTGAAATTGTTGATAAACAAAAAGTAGTATTTTCCAGGTTGCAATAAAATCTTCTTGCGTTTTGCCTTCGGTAATGGGTACGAAATTGCTCCAAAACTGGCGAATAGCCTCTACTTGTTTTTCGGAAAAGATATTGAAAAGCTGATCAATCTGCTTCAATTCGGTTATATTGGTGAAAAGCTGTTTTGCATCCACACGGTATTTATCCACATCTTCGAAATCGGAGAGTAACATTTCACCCCAAAAAACAAAAGAATCGAAGGTTTCTTCGCTGCCACTTTGTTCGATATAAATCCGGTACAAACGAAATAAATTACTTAACCGGTCGGCAGTTTGCCATTCGGAAGCCATGCTGAAACATTCATTTATCGTTAGTATTTCAGGAGAAAACAGCGGTTTGCCTGCAATATCTGATAAATAACGTTGGAAGAATAAACCGGCTCGACGATTCGGAAAAACAAAGGTCAATCCACTGATATTTTCTTTCAGTTCGGAATAAAAAGTATCGGCAATGCGGTAAAGAAAAGAATTCATAGGTCAGAATTTTTTTGATTTACAAATTTACGATTAAGGATTGGAATTGCTTTCATTTTTATGAAAAAGATTGTAATGCCTAAACTGGTAATGCGTTAAATAATGCTAAGCGGAATAAGGTTTAGTCCAATAAACTATAAAACAAAATAGGCGTCTCGGCTGTTGTATAGTATGTTCGGGTTTGAAGTTTTGGAAACTTGTTAGGCTTTAGATTATAAATCAGGTACTTCCTTGGTACTTTCTTTGTTTATTAAATGCCATATTCCATTTGTTATAGTCGCCTGTTTGTTTAATATTGTAATTATCTTTGAATAAAAGAATGTATTAACCCACAGAAGCAACCGATAAAAATATGAAATGATCAATAATTTCGAATCCGAAAGATCCGATTTTTGAGATTCATAAAAACAGATAACAGCGAAATTAATTTCAATGTAGAACGAAAAACACAAGGATCAAACTCAAAATATGGTAAACAACAAATGAGTCTAAATATTACAAACGAATGAAATTGAATATATTTAAGAATAAAGGATACACAATAGTATTTCTGGGTACTGATGGCTCAGGAAAGACAACTATTATTGACCGAGTGACACCGTTCTTAAATGAGAAATTTCCGAATAATGTTTATTACGAACATCTTAGACCGAACTGGATTCCAACCATTTCAAAATTGCTAGGAAGAAAAGGCACTTCCAAACCTGAAACAGATCCACATCGAAATGATAAATCCGGTGTGATCTCATCGTTATTTCGTTTCATTTATTATTTTGTAGATTATACGCTGGGTTACTGGTTTAAAATTTATCCAAAAAAGGCATTCAAGTCGTGTGTGTGGATTTTTGACCGTTACTATTACGAATATCTCATTGACCAACGCCGTACACGTGTTACATTACCCTACTGGATTCTAAAAGCCGGTCAGTTTTTAATTCCAGAGCCCGATTTAATTATTTGCCTGGGAGCAAACCCTAAAGCAATCTATTCCCGCAAACCCGAAATGACATTGGAAGAAGTAACCAGACAAGTAAATGAATTGTCGGCTTTTTGCAAAAAACACAAAAATGCAGTGTGGGTAGATACGAGTTGCACGGTGGAACATTCAGTGAAATCAACTTTGGATGCAATAAAAAGGAAATTACATACCGTTGATTTCCAGAACCAGCAAAATGATCAGCAATGTCATTAGTACTGTTTTTAAAAGCATGCTTAGCACTATCTAATACCTTTGAAAAGTTTCTTCATTTCACATGATCGAGCACTTGCTGTCGCACAAATTGCATCATGTGACACTTTTATTCTTTCAATTTTGCTTATTTAATCATGCCATAGAATTCGCGCGGTAGCTGCGAAATTGACGTCTTTTCATTCGAATTTAGTTTGCAATTTGTACTTCGTCCTCCTTGTTCACTTTTTATCATTATTCCCTTTTCAATCAAATCCTGAATGTCTCGCAATGCGTGTCTTGAGAGCATTTTACGATTTTAGCCCATTTTGTCGAGTTAAGTTTGCCTTCAAAATCATCCATAATCATATTCAGGATTTTTCGTTGTCGGTCGTTTATAGTTACTTAAAACCTGTATGATTGTTCATCGGAGCGAGCAAGTAACATATAACTTAATGCTCTTGAAATTCTTCTGTTCCCATCTTCGAATGGGTGAAGTGTGACAAACCACAAATGCGCGATAGCTGCTTTGAAAACTAAATCTGTATTTTGTTCCAGATTAAACCAGTCGAAGTAAATCCGCATTTCATTTTTAAGTTGAGATGTTGGTGGTGCCTGATCGTGTACTTTTTCTTTATCCAATGCACCTGATACAACCTGCATTGGTCCTGTTGAATCGTCACGCCAGTTTCCGGATTTGATTTTGTAAATTCCACTTTGTCCGGTTGGGAAAAGTGCAGCATGCCACATAAATAGTCGGTCTTTGTTTAGTTCATTATCGTAGTTTTTGGTAGCGTCAAGCATCAAATCTACTATTCCGTCAACGTTTCGTTCTGAATAAACCAGTCGTCCTGATATATCGAGCCCCAATCGTCTCACTATTGAAGACCTCACTTGTTCTCTGTCGAGAATTTCACCTTCTATCTCTGTCGACTTGATAATATCGAGCGTTAAGATTTCAAGATTTGCTTCATTACAAAGTTCAAATCCCAGCCAGCAAGGTTCTTAGTTTCTCCTCGCCATCTATGATTAAAACTTTTCTATGGTCAGCATCCATTATTAGTACTCCTTACATCCGCAATTGACCATTAAAAAGACTGTCAAAACCCATCGTATATATTTAGTAATAAATAACATACGAGGATGTTGACAGTTGAAAAAAATCACCTAACTTAGTGCCTGAAAGAAAAAAGAAACAATAATTTTT
>JBBRTR010000089.1:0-11830 GCA_038244215.1 Bacteroidales bacterium | reverse complement strand
TACGTACAGTTTCGTGCGCCAAAGTGCGCAAACATGAGTTTCGCGATTTATTAAGCGAAGTAATTCCGGTCTTTTTGAAATATGATCCGGTAGTAATGAATTTGAAGGTTATGGTAGACCGATTAGTGGCTGCAAACATTCATATGAATGAACTACGGGTTAGTTATGGCAAACAGACTGAAACCAAAGAGTTAGTTAATATGCGAAAGAGAAGATTGAAATTGATTCGATCGATCGTTAGCCAGGCTCGATCTATGAAACGAACAGGTGTCGTTTCGTTGGATGCAACGTTATTGGTGGTTGTTCCTTTTGTTGAACGCTATCTTGTGCCGTGTATAAATGCCAATTTATCCGACACAGCCGATCGGTTAAAGGAAATGTATACAGTGATTGATACGAATGCATCGATTAAAGCTGCTTTGAGAAGTTTGAATCTGACCTTGTTTTTTGATGAATTAAATGCGTTGCAACAAAGCATTTTGTCTGTCAATACGCTTCGACGCGAAGCCGCAATTGAACAACCGGATTTGAAGACAAAGGATGTGAAAGCAATTGCTCAGGATGCATTAACTGATCTGCTTACCACCTTGGAATTGGCACCGATTGAACATCCCGAAACGGATTACAATCCGTTAATTGCTGAATTGAATAAAATTCTGGTGTATTATTCGGTAGTAGTAAAAGCTCGTTCGAAAAAGAGCAAGCAAGATGCTACGAGCAATAATCTGTCCATGACAGTGGCTACTCCTGATAAAACGACTGCAATAGCCAGTTAAGCAGGAGAAACATTGTTTCTAAAGTTAAGCCCCGTATACCTGTTTACGGGGCTTTTCTTATGGATACGGCAGTAACTGCGTTTAATTTGTGACAAAAATTGAAACTTTCGTTTGCTTGATGTTAGTGATATAACTCCAACTCTTCGGATTGACCTTGTCCGGTGAGCCGAAAAACAAGTGAGAATGGCGGTTAAAAATCGTCCTTGTTTGAGCTTCGACGTATTTCGTCGGAGTGAGTTTGGACGATTTCAGCCATTCGAGCGTAAGTTTTTCGAGTGAAGCGGGCGCAGTCTTGAATTTTTTTGCTTACTTTTTTGTTTCAAGACAAAAACAGTAAGTGGGGTTTGGGGCAAAGCCCCAAAGTTATAGTGCTAAATATAAAGATTATAATATACATTTACATTTTTCTCGCGCATTAAGAATAGTAGGTTTAAAAATATCTCATTTTTACACACACTGTTTTAATTTCATTTTCGTTCAGGTCAAAACTAAAATCATCGAAGATTGGTTTTCGAATCCCTTTTTGCAAAAAGTAGGATAATCCAAATCCTTCGTGCGGCATTCCCAATAATCCGTATTCCATTTTTCCGTTTTTGTTTTCATCATCCAGCACTGTAAAACCCCATTTTCCTTCTTTGAACGGAATCTTGATACGAAACTCTCCATTCACAATGTCTTTTTTACAACACTTCAGTTCCCAACACGATTTTTGCTTTTTAAAACCGGCTTCATCCTTGAAAATTGCAAAACAAAGCTGTCCTTTGGTATTTCGGATATTTGTAATGCGTACATCCATTGTCTGCGCACAAAGCAGACCTGAAAGTCCAAAAAGTAAAGTCGTCAGACTGATTATAAATTGTTTTTTCATTTTAAATGCGATTATTAAGTTTGATTTGTTATGTGATTGAAATTAAGAAATCAAGCACTAAAACACTAAGTCCACTGAGTACATTAATATTAAATTCAGATACTACTTTTAAATAAGGGAAATAAGGGAAAAACACGGGGTTTATTCTTTACTACTAAGGGGGCTAAAGCCTTACTTTTCAACACAAATGTCGAAACACTGAGTAAATTGTAGCATGTGGCGAAGCCCCCTTAGTAGCAAAATAATAAAAGAATAAGCCACCCTTATTATTGAAATTTATTGTAAATGATGATTTCAGATTAGTACATTAAGATTAAATTCAGATACTACTTTTAAATAAGGTAAATAAGGGAAAAACACGGGGGCTAATTTTTTTCTACTAAGGGGGCTAAAGCCTTATTTTTCAACACAAATGTCGAAACACTTAGTAAATTGCAGTATGTGGCGAAGCCCCCTTAGTAGCAAAATAATAAAAGAATAAGCCACCCTTATTATTGAGATTTATTGTAAATGATGATTCAATGTCGTTTAGTTAAGCACAACTTCATGCATCTGACCGCTCCCTAAATTCCTCTCCCGAAGAGAGGGACTTGAATTAGTCCCGATTTTTCAACGTTTAATATATGTAGTCGATAGTAATTTAGCTCCCTCTCCTCGGGAGAGGGCTGGGGAAAGGTCTTAACTAAACGACATTGAATGATGATTTCAGATTAATACTTAATGGAAATAATTGTATTTTTATTTTTCAAGAGCTGTAGGTGCGAAGGCACTTTCAGGAAGTTGCGATCCGGCCTGAAACTTATCGATGGTCATGATTGATTTTCGACCGTTTTGTACATTTTCCATTTGCATCAAAAAGGCAAAGTACTTTCCATTCGATTGTTTTTTATAATTATCCATAAGTTCTACGCGTTGCAATTTCCCGGAGAAATCATAGAACTCTATTTTGTAACATAAAAAGCTGCTTTTGTCAATCCAACTTAGCTTTTTACTATAGCCGTTTTCGTCTTGAATGGCTTGTGTTTTACAACTTTGTTGAATTTTCCAACAGGCTTTTCCCTGATAATTCTCCGAGCCAACCAATGAATAGCTGAAATCAGCATCGTTGGGTTTACTCATATCGGCATTTGTAAATTCTGAGCCCATAAAGCTTTTCCCTTTTTCTGAACTGACCACCCGACGCACTTTCCGTAGAGCCGGCATGTAAATCCACATATTATCACTTTTCGTATCATAATCGTACACCAAAAGGGTTGTACCTTTCACATCGGCAGGCGAAATAAATTTAATCAACATCTTATTTGCATCACCGAATCTTTTTGCTGCTGTACTTACCTGACGTTCGCGGACATTACCCTTTGCATCCATTATTTTGAGAGTCGATAGCATTTCCATTGAACTGATGTCAATTAAATCGGTTGATTTCTGAATAATTTCCTGTGCTGTTTGAGAAAAACTTGCTCCTGCAAAAAGAAGAGCAACAATGCTATAAATTAGTTTTGTTTTCATTTTGGTTTTTTTATTAATTTGTTTTATAATTTCAAAAAATGATATCTTTTGGAGTTTATATAAATTCCTTTATTTGAAAATAGAACGCCGTCAAGTCGGCATCTTCGATCTGCGTTCCATTTCTTTTTTAAATTTCTTTCATTGTTGTCCGGTAAATATTATTTTGTTTTTCACATCTTAGATTTCTCACTTCGTTACCAATAACAGAATTTATATGAACACTGATCATCAGTATTTTAGATTCCTCGCGTTACTCGGAATGACACTGGCACTTTTTTGAGGTTTCCGTCGCACAACTAATCTACAACCAAGAAGTTCATTTTAGCGACGGGGCGAAAAATGCTTATAACCGTCGTAATACAATCAAAATCATTTCACTCAGCATCTTCGACGGATATTGACACCGAATTTCACGGTCATTCCGAACATAGTGAGGAATCTAAGTCGCCAACCTACCCCCTCCAATTAAAAATCAATATATAATGCTGTCATTCAGAACGAAGCGAAGAATCTATATATTTAACCGAACAACATTGAATTTCTTTATATCAAACATATACAACTTGGTTGTCTTTAATCTTTATTCTTTGATCTTTTGTCCGACTCAAAAATCTTGGTTTAATTATCATACAAAGTGCCGGAATAAGAACCAAAGCGCACAGCAAACAAAGAAAAAGCGAAATGATTATCAGAAAAGCAAATGACTGAATGATAGGGAATGCCGATATAAATAAAACCGAAAAACCAAGCATAACCGAAAAGGCATTGATGCTGATACCTCTTCCAATACTTTTCAATGTTCCCATAACGCTTTCGGTGTAATTGGCTCCCCGTTCCAGTTCCCATTTCATTCGCCAGAAAATATGAATGGTGAAATCGACACCCAATCCAATGGAAATGGACGAAAGCAAAGCAGTTACAATATTCAACTCAATTCCCAGCCAACCCATAAGTCCGAATGTGCAGAAAATGGCAAAAGCCAGTGGTATGCTTCCCAGCAAACCGGCCGTAAAACTTTTAAAAATTAAACTGAGTAAAAGAAATATCGCTACCAATGCAAAAATTAAAGAATACACTTGCCCGCTAACCACCGATTCACTTATTTCTTTGTCCACCAAACTGTATCCACCAACCACTTGAGAGATATTCTCAGTTTTAGAAAGTTCGTTCAATTTATTTAAGACCAGGTTTATATCCGACATATTATTAGCCTGATATTGAATCGTCATTAATGTTTTTGAATAATCGAAATTCACAAATTGTTCCAAGTCTTTTGGATCGCCATCCATCGAATACAACTCCAGGTATTGAGCTACTGCATCTCTGCTTTCTGGAATCCGGTTAAATCCTTTATCGGTTGAATCATTGAGTGCTGTGCTCATTTTTCGAATAATTGTTGCCAGCGAAGTGACGCTTCCAACATTGGGCAACTTCTTTAATTCTGTTTCATAATCAGTAAGTTTGTTCAGCAATTTTGGGTCTTTTATATCGCCTTCAAACATCACGTTGATCATTTTATTCCCTCCGAAATGGTGATTGGCAATATCAATAGCCCGATTGAATTCATGCTGTTTTGGCATTACGTTATTTGAATCGGGAGCCACTTTAAAATAAATTAAACCCAAGGTGGAGATCACAAAGAACAAACTGAAAACCGAAATAATCCGACGAGGATGAGTCGTAACGAATGTTCCGGTATAATAAAGCAGACGACCGAAAAAGCCATGTTTTTCTTCGGATAAATCCTTATGCGGCTTTCCTTTTTTTAATAACGACAAAACCGCCGGAACAAACAACAGGCTTACCAACAAAGCAAAAGCAATTCCGATGGACGAAACTACACCCATCTGACTGGCCGGAAGTAAAAGATGTAAAATCAAACCCATAATTCCAACAATCGTGGTTAAGCCACAAAAAATAATGGGTGTGAACAGATAGCGAACCGATTTCTCAACAATTTCAATCATGCTCAAGCCGGGTTCAGTTGCATTCAAATCCTGATATTTGGCAATAAAATACACACCGTAGTTGTTGGCAATGGCAATCATCATGATGGGAATCAGAATCCCGATCAGACTAAGCTCCCAACCAAAAATGGGTATTAACGCCATACAAAATACAATTGAAAATATCACCACCGAAAAAGGTAACAAAACCGCGCTGAGTTCGCGAAAAGAAACCCAAAGAAAAATAAACATCAACGCCAATCCGAGAGGAAGTAATAGCATTAAATCATGACTGATTTTCTTGTTGGCTTCGTCTCGAAGATAAGGCTGTCCGGTGATATACACCTTTTCAGTACCCGGAAATTTATTCAGCGTTTGATGAATATCCTGCAACAAAGCAACATCATCTTTGCTTTTATTGGAACTCAGCATGATGAGTGCGTAATGGAAATCGTCAGAAACAACCAATTTGTAAGCTAAATCGTTTTTCTTTATCTCAGAACGAAGTTTTTCACGTTCTTGAGAATTTTCAGGAATGTTTTTAATAACCGGATCGATCACCATAGAACCTTCTTCTGATCGGATATTCTTTGTTTGGAACAAGGAAAAAACACGATTAAATTCCGGTTTGCGTAAAAAATCGGAACTAATATTCTCTATTCGTTTTAAAGTGCTTG
The DNA here is from genome assembly GCA_038244215.1 of Bacteroidales bacterium. GTDB lineage: Bacteria > Bacteroidota > Bacteroidia > Bacteroidales > Paludibacteraceae > Paludibacter. The sequence goes on along the minus strand of JBBRTR010000089.1, from coordinate 6,054 downwards.
GATTTAAAACATCTTTGCTTTCAAACACGATTAAAATGGGCTCTTCCTGACCAAAAACTTCACCAATCAGACGATTGTTTTGCTTGGATGGCATTGAATCGGGCATATAGGTTTCCAAATCAGGATTGATACGAATTTGTGATAATGGAATAACACAAGCAATTACACTTATAATTGTAATAATGATAATCCACCAGCGATATCGGATAATAAATAAAGGCTTTTTCATACTCTGGAATTAGATGATTGGAATAAGAAATAATTTAATTTCTTTGGTTTATGACAAGAATTGACACATTCATTTCACGGATATTGGCGACATAACTCCAACTCTTCGGATTGACCTTGTCTGGTGAACCGAAAAACAAGTGAGAAAGGCGGTTAAGAAACGTCCTTGTTTGAGCTCCGACGTATTTCGTCGGAGTGAGTTTGGACGATTTGAGCCTTTCGAGCGTAAGTTTTTCGAGTGAAGCAGGCATAAACTCTTTTTTCCGCTTTCCCTCTCCACTGGGAGAGGGTGTCCGAAGGACGGGTGAGGTCCTCTTGAATTTTTTTGCTTACTTTTTTGTTTCAAGACAAAAAGAGTAAGTGGGGTTTGGTGCAAAGCCCCATAGTTAAAGTGCCGAAAAGACATATCTTTTCTGTTTTATTGTTATGTCCTAAGTGACAAATCACTTTTCATAAAAAATTGCAACAGCATATTTTTATTATTCGTGTTAAATGCCTGTAAAGGTTCGGATTGCTTAACTAAGGCTTTCTTTATAAACACGCGAAATAAAGTACAAGCAATTTTTGTGAAAAACGAAATTGAATGTTTTGTTTCGGCAAAATAACTATCCAATGTGTCTTTTCTAAAATGAAGTATGTTTTCAAGAACATCACCATCGTTGTACACACCACAATGAAAATTTCCCAAGGCAAAGCTGTTTGGTGGAAAATTTAAGTCACCCAAGCCAAAAAGCTGGAATGATTTTTCTAAAAACTGCTTGTACGTAATCGTGCAATTTTCGCCACCACCCAAATTGAAAATCCGTTTTGATAAAATACTCCGTTTGTTTATTGCTTCGATAAATGCTCTCGCGGTATCTGTTGGTGTACAAATTTCCAACAGGGTATTTAATGGCATGTGAAACATCAATTTAGAGATTTTATGATTTTTCATTATGGCTGTCAATCTGAATATTGACCAATCGAGTTTGCTTTTTTGAATCAATTCTTCTGCTTCGATTTTAGTACGTGCATACGCATCGCCAACACTAGGGAGCAAAGGATCATGTATGGATATTTCCGGATTTGAAACGCGATCACCATAAACAGATATGGAGGAGCTATAGAGAAAGAAGGCATCAGGCGATGTGTTTTCAAGCTGAGTAATCAGAAGTTTTGTCCCTTCAACATTTACGGCCTGAGCCAAATCTAGATTTTCATCTGCTAAAGGCGGAATGATGGCAGCTAAATGTATGACAACATCTATATTATGAGGTAGTTGCTTTATGTCTTCTTTTCTACTTATATCTCCATATATAATTTCAATTTGATTTTTATAGGGATTTAAAAGTTTCTTTGTTCGTTGCGTCTTTTTATCAAACACAATCAATCTGACTTCATTCATCAAAACTAACTGTCGAAGCACTTCAATGCCGACAGTTCCGGATGCACCGGTTAATAATATTGTTTGTAGGTTTTTCATTTTGTTAATCTTTAATTCTCTTTTAATTCTAAATATATTTGGCTGACATTGTCAAAAACTTGCTTTTAATTCAATAAATCCACCGTTCATAATGGGTGCAGAATAACCAAAGAGTGTAGATGCCGGCCCACTCATATACGAACCACCCAATGACGCACTCAGAGAATCATTTATTTTCCATGAAATTTTTGGCCGTACCAGCCATTCTTCTGATGTGAAATTATAATAAGCTGCCAATTCAATATTCCAGGCATCGTAGCCGAACGATTTACTGATTGACAAGGCAGCAGCATGATTCATTTTTTCTTGTTGATAGAAAATACGGCGATTGAAAAGTCTGTTTTCATAACTTATTTGTTCGTTGGCATATTGCACAAGTGCCAATGGATTAGTCGGGTCGGTTAGAACAGGCGTTGTCAATTGAGTAAAATTCGGAGTATATTTACCAATGTACTGACCGATAATTGTATAACCATTCCAGTTACTTTCGAGTGCCGCAACATAAGCCAGATCGGTGAGCGGAACATACATTTTATTAGTCGGATTTTCTGTTATGTTGTAGGCTATTTCACCTCGCACAATCCAATTTGATAAAGGAAGAGCAAAATCACCACCGATAGTATTTTTTAGATAAGGTGTGGGAATGTTGGAGATTTGCGGTGTTCCGGTTGACCAATCAATATTTTGTACATCAAAACCATGATACGGATCGAAACCTCTGAAATAAGACAATGACCAACCAACAGCAGGTAATTCAAAATTCAAACGAGCAGCAAGACTCCAATTTTTCAAATCTTTAGCAGGTAAAGCGGTATTGAGAAAACTTACATTATCGCCCAAAGCAAAAAGATCGTAGCGATAATTTGATTCCCTATAAAATGGAATGCCGATAAGTTCCAGCTCGATGCTTGGAATGAAACGATAGTTGAAACGCAACATAAAATTCGATTCTTTTTGATCGTCGGGATTGGCAGATAAGAAAAAATAATCGTTTGGCGTAATGTTATTCGTTGGATTGAAACCATCGGTACGTCCCCAATTAATAATCTGATTTCCTAAAAAAACATCCAGTTTTTCGCCACGATAACCGGCATACAATTCTTTTAATTGTAACTGCTGATCATCCTTTCCAAAAAAAACTCCTTTTCGGAAACGAACATCCGACTTTAGGAAAGCATTTCCTTCATTCAATTGAGTTTGAAGTGAAAGTTCGGCAAATGTGGAAGCCAGGTTATAGGTTTCACCACCTCCAAATACTGATCCCCGCACATATCCATTCACTGTAAGTGGAGACTTGTGTTCTGTTGTTGAAGTAGAATCCAGCGATGACTGAAATAAGCTTTGTGCAGTCAGAGTGATGGTGCTGCAGCTCAAACTTAAAAGCAGAATAAATGTTTTCATGACGTATTGGTTTTGAATTTTCAATTGCAATGATACGCCAAACAAACAGGGATTTTGTCCAAAGTTTGAAATTCGGACAACAAGTTGTGGTTCAACTTTTGAAAGTAAAACTAATGCTTTACGAAAGTTGAAAGTTAGTTGATTTTATTACGGTATGAAACAGGCGTTTCGCCGGTGATACTTTTAAAAACAGTATAAAAAGAAGATTTGCTTGAGAAACCACATTCGTAACCAATGGCTTCGATGGAAAAATTGTTCTTTGGATCGGTCAACATAGTTTTCACGGCATTGACTCGATAATGATTGACAAATTGAAAGAAATTCATCCCGATTTCGGTATTCAGTACTTCCGTTATCTGATATTTTTGAATTTTCAAATAATCTGATAAAAGATCCATATTTAAATCAGGATTGAGATATGCTTTTTCCTTTTCAAAATAAAGAATAACTTTTTCTTTAATCTTTTCTTTGACTTCGGATGTCAGGTTTGAGTTTTTATAAGGTGTTTGAGGTTCATCAACAACTAACTGTTTAGAAACTAACTTTTGCCTTAGTCCATAAAAACTCATGATGTAAATCAGAACCAGAAGAGTGGAATAATTGTAAATATGTGGAGATAATGGGTTTGTGTCAGTGAAGATTGCCGCAATGGCAATTAGAAAGGCGAAAATGCAATAAACAACATAAAAAATAGCTACTACCAATACCCAACCTAAATTTTCATTTTTATCTATGGTTGACAACTCGTTTCGTAAGTGCATTCGATATTTATGAACCAGAATCAGGCTCAATGGATTGTAAACCAACCACGAGATTATATTAGCAGCACCAAATGATATTCTATAGATAAAATGTTCATCTTTTTGAAAAAACGTATCCAGCGAATAAGGTTGCTTGATAATATAGGTATAAATGCTAAAGAACAGAAATGGTAACAAATGGAGTAATTGTTTCCATTTTAATTTGAAATCCTTGCGGGTTAATGAGCTGATATACCAATATAATGCTGGATTGAATAAGAGAAATGAACTGATAAGAAGCGGCCTGTTGAAAATTTCATAGTTCAATGCGCAGGATAAGAAATCAAAAGCTAAAAGTATCAGCCAACCGGATAAAATTTTATCGGGGAGTGAGCTTTCTTTCTTCGAAAACATAAGAATGGCAGCAAATAAACTTTGACTAAATCCGATCCAGGCAAGTGTAATCATGTTTTTTATTTCAATTAGCTGAAAAATTGGACTTCACAGTGAAATTGTTCTGTAAAAATACAAATTATTCCGAAACTTATGCTGTTTTTCAAACGATTGATAAATAGTATTAGAACAGTTTGACCAGACGGTAGTTCAATTCAAGCATTTGTTCCGACAACAATAAGGCTGACTCATTTTATTTTGAGACAGCCTCTTCATTATATTCAAATATTTATCGGAAAGAATTATTTCTTCTTCTTCTTAAAATCGTCCTCAAACGGCGTGTCTGTTGCGGTCTGATAAGATGGAACGTGTTTGTCGTGTTTGCCTGACGAATTCTTTTTTGGTTTTTTATTTCCTGCTGCTGCCATAATTACTTCCTCCAATTTTAATTAAACTGTTTATTTAAAACAAGTCCCGTTCGGTTCTGAATAACACCTACCGGATTATTTTGCAATTTAGTGTAAATAAACTAATATCTTTTAAAATCAGTGAATTATGTAACAAATAAAGTTGAGTTTAGCGGTAACATGAGAAAATATCAGCGGAAATTTGTGTAATCTGCCAGAAAATCATTTTCTTTTCTGATAGTACACATCAATGAAATATTTTTTTAAAAAGTCCTTTAAAAAATCCTTTTATTCCGCTTATTCCTTTTGCGTGGTACGGATCACAATTCAATTCATTATAAACAGAATCGGAAATTAAAAAAGGAGTGAGGAATTGTCTTCTTAATGCTGAATTATTTTCAATGCCTTGAAGCGTATTTGCCACAATGGGTAAAGCCAGCGAAGAACCCGATCCTCTACCACTGAAAAAGTGAACTTCGGGAGTTGAAGCACCAACCCAGGTACCCACAACCATATTGGGCGTATAAGCAATAAACCAAGCGTTTGAATAATTTTGAGCAGTACCTGTTTTTCCAGCCAGATTGGCTTGGATGCCATATTGGTTTCGAATTCGTGTTCCTGTTCCCTGATTGATAACTTTTTGTAAGATGGCTGTAATCATTTTGGCGGTTGCCTCGCTGAAAACCTGTTCAAACCGGGCTGCTTTTCTTTTATACAAAACAGTTCCTTTCGCATCGGTAATTTTATTGATCATCACCAGTTCTGTAATCTGACCTTTATTGGCAAATGCACCATACGCTCGAACAATTTCATAAAGTGATAAATCGAGCGTTCCGAGAGCAATGGATGGGACATTTTTTTTAGTACGTGGAAAATGTAATTTATCACAGGTATTAATGAGATTTTCCCTCCCAACTTTAAAGTACAGATCGACGGTTGGCAGGTTAATCGAGTTGGCCAATGCATACCATAACGCCACAGTACTGTCTTTTGTAAATTTATGATCAAAATTCTGAGGCTCCCAATTTTCGTATTCAGGATATACTTTTTCAACATTTTCGAGATAAGTGCAAGGATCAAAACCGTTTTCGATTGCTGTAGCATATAAAATCGGTTTAAAAGCGGATGCAATTTGCCGATGCGACATCACCATATCAAAAGGAAGTCTCCGGTAATCATTTCCACCAATCCAGGTTAGAACCGATCCGTCTTTGGGATTGGTGATAAGTACCGAAGCGTTCAACATTTTATAATAATGCCACAAACTGTCTATCTTACTCATTCTTTCGGTTGCAATGCCATTCCAGTCAAATACTTCAATATTTCGTTTTACCTGATCATTCTTAGAATAGTTTTCCTGTTTTGTTTGTTTGTTGTACCAGTGTTTTTTTATAGAATAGCTTAGTTCTTTATCGAGCACTTT
>JBBRTR010000088.1:0-12100 GCA_038244215.1 Bacteroidales bacterium | reverse complement strand
CGATATCAAGCTGTTGTGATTTGCTTTCAAAAAATTGTATCTTTGACTTGATAAACAACGAGTGAAGTAAACAAAGCGTCTCGAATTATGTTGTGATTTGCTTTCAAAAAATTGTATCTTTGACTTGATAAACAACACGATCTGCGTAAGGTGTAATCAGTCAATTAATTATCGCAACAAATAGGATTGAAAATTCAGTTGTTTATTCAAACGGAATCCCGCTCTCAAGGCGGGATTTTTGTTTCTACAACTTTCCATCTTCACGCAACTTTTCCAAAGTTTCTTTCAACTTTGGAAAAGTTACGAGAGAAGTTGTTGTTATAAAAGTTGAAACTTGGAAATAATTTAGAAAAGTTCAAGCTGTTGGTAAGGTGTTGTTACTGCTTTTTCTTTTTTCCCCTGGAAGAGTTCCATCTGTCCAAACTGTTTGTCGGTAATGCAAAGAACACCCACTTGTCCGGCTTCGGGAAGAATGGCCTTGACTCGCTTTATATGAACTTCTGCGTTTTCGCGGCTCGGACAATGGCGCAAATAAATAGAAAATTGAAACATGGTAAAACCATCGGTTATCAATCTCTTGCGAAAATCGGTGTACGCCTTCTTTTCCTTTTTGGTTTCAGTAGGCAAATCAAAAAGAACCAATACCCACATAATTCTATATTCACTGAAACGTTCCATAGATTCTTTACTTTTTCGATTAACTTTTCCAATCAGTCAACTGAAGGATTGGAACGATTAAAATCTAAAATTATTCAAACGATGGATATATTATCTTTCTCGCTTCACCCAAATAACATTTAGCCAAAGATGCTGTTGTTATTCCAACGGCAATCATTAACGGACTCCGTTGATTATTAATCTGAACATCCAGTACCGGTATATTGAGCAACTTGGCCTTAATCGGTTTTGATAATTCGGTTATATCTTCTCCGCTATTTATAATTTCAATTACCAGTTTGTCAACAAATGGTCGGTAAGGTTCCATAATATCATCGGCCAGACAATAGGCATTGTAGCGGTTGTGATGATGAATGCCCAATGTAGGAAGTAATCCACTGCACACTAAAGATCGTGCAACAATAGCTCGTAAAATTGCGTACCCATAATTCAACAGATTGTTAGGTGGAACACCTTCGCGACCTCTGCGGAATTCGGGAATTTCCGTGAACATATTTGCCCAATAATAAGCTGCGGCACGTGCTTCCAGATTATCACTATCGCCGCTTTTCACGAGGTTAATCCATGCAAGCATATTTTTTACTACTGCTTTACGGGTAGTATTTAAAACATAAGCCTGGTTTTCTATTTTAACCTGAATAGTTTGTTGCCAAAGTTGTTTGAGGAGTGGGAGCGAAGCATCTATTTGTGCCTGAAAACGTTCACTTTGAGTGGTGTTTCCACTTAATGGTAATAATAGCCCAACTGGCATACGGCTACTGTCGCAAGTAATAACTGCACTATTATTTGCCAGTAAAGCTTCCATCAATCCGTGGGTGATGGTTATTTGTTTATGATCCAATACCATAACGCCAATATCCTCGATTGGGATGGTATTGTTTCCGGTTGTGTCGTCAATGCCGTTAGCATCCGGCAAATGAATAACCAACTGCGCATTGCGCATGCTTAGGTAAGCCGGGTTTCCAAAATAAAGGGTGCGTTTTATCATGGTGGAATTAGTTGTTTTATCCTACTTTTCCAAAGTTTCTTTCAACTTTGGAAAAGTTAAGTTATTGGAAAAGTTTAGAATTTATGGAGCTTCCAGTTCGGTTGTTTGATTAAATTTTGCAAGATTTAGTTGATGCAAATCAATAAAGAGCTGTTTCCCTCCAAATACTTTTAATAACTTATCTACCTCTACTGTATCACTTTTTTGCGCATTTATTTCGCAATATGAAGTGTAACTCCAGTCGGAATAACCGGTACAAAAGCCGTGATGAATGGGATTCCTATGTGTGTACATAATTGCATTCAAAAAATACTCCTTATCATGTATTACCTCCCGCTTGAAATTCTTAATAAATAAAGATCCCCTACGTTTATACATTTTGTTATACGATTGAGTGTAACTGCTAAAGAGGTTCGAGAATTGTTTCGAAAGAAATTTTTCAATAGTATCATTGGTTATCTTTACTTCATCTACAATCCGAACTTTTCCAAAGTCGAAAGAAACTTTGGAAAAGTCGTTTTTATTTCGAATCAGTTCGTCTATTACTTCTTTTCGTCGTATCCGTACCACCAAATGAAAATGGTTTGGCATCAGGCAATAAGCGTAAGTTTCAGCAATTGGATAAATGTACATCTGGTATTTTTCAAGAAAATAGCGAAAGTTCTCATCTTCATGGAATACATTTTCAAATCCATTGGCGTGATTGAAAATATGATAACTCGTGTTTGGTTTAAGTGGTAGCATTGTTGATTCTAGTCCGAACTAAATACTAATATTACCTAGGCGGTCTATTTTGAGTTTTATACAGATATCTTTTACCATTTCACCAGTATTGGATTTCTGATTTTTTGATTGTGGACTACCTACTCCAAATTCATTTTGAATATTAAATGAAAGTCCACGTTTTTCTTGCTCTTTTTTATTTAAATTAAATATTGTTGAAGCAGAATAAACAGGAACAAAATTTGCAATTGTATCGCTTGAATCTACAAATTTATAAATTCGATTTTTAGCAATATCTTCTACAAATAATTTCACACCACTTTCAATTTGGTCAATTGTAGGAAGATATACAATATCATTTGGATTCAGATAAAATAGAAGGGTTAGTTTATTCCCTTTTTCATCTGTTTTTTCATTTTCTACAGGTGGTTCTTTTTGTTTAAGCCTGTCAATGACTATATTTAGAGGAACTGTTTCAAAAATTCGCTTACCATCTTCATTCAGATAAATGGCAAAATATAGATTTGTTCCAGTTGCAGCCACAACAAATTTGTCTTTCTTATTTCCGGTACTACCTACGTTAAACTTATTTCCCTTGCTTTCATAAGTACGAACTTTAGTAATTGGTTGATGGAGCTTACCACCATTCAGTAATGTGATATTTTTGTTCATATCATCAACACCAACTGCCGAAAAAGCCAATTCAGGGTGCTCAAGGATTTTCCCGCCTATATCTTCGTTGTACTTGGCTAAATGGTTTTTCAATATCTTTTGAATTCCATGGTCAGTAACACTTTCAATGGCTTTTGAGTTGAAATTTTCATTCAGTGCTGTTCGTGATGCAACGAGTATTTCTTTTTCATTGCTGAAATAATATACTTCGGGTTTGGAAACATCTTTTCCTAGCCAGTTGTTTTCTTTGTTAACAAAGAATTTTTGGATATTCTTTTTGTCTAATCCTTCGTTAATCAATTGCTTGATTTTGGTTTTCAAGCTTTTGTCAACAAGAATTTCCCATTGATCGATTGCTACGGAGAGTGTAACTTGCTTTTTGAATCGCAAGTTGACCTGCCCTGCCACTGTTTCTTTATGCAGTGGTTTTCGAATGGCCCAACTATCGCCCTTAATTTGTTTGTCAATAACTTTCGCACCATTTACAAAATGTTGATAATGATTTACACTCTTGTTTATAATACGGAGGTTTTGTTTAAAGCTTACTATGATGTTTTCTAATGCTATTTGAGCATCAGATGTAAATGTATCCCAAGGTTTATTGAATTGCCATTTGTAATTACCCTTATCATCCGTTTTAGACTTGAAGCAGAGTTTGTTTTTTAAATCGTAGCGACTTTCTTTTGCCTTGGCTTTTGCCGATTCATTATTCAAATAGTTTACATGACTTCTTGTAGCACAAGCTATCACCAATGCATCCATTGCATGGTGGCGGTGATCAATACGCTTTTTGTTGAATCCTTTTTGAAGCTCAAGTGGCATTTCAGTTTGAAATACTCTTTTGCCCTCTTTATTTGTCCATTGTCCAAATAGATTGCTATTTGTAATAGCATTCATTCGCTCAAAACGGGGAGTAACTATCCTATTCCAAACATCATGCAAACCCCAATCTTTTTTCAAAGTATCGGTGATTGATCCATTCGTTGAAATAACGTTTTTAGAAGTTGGTTCTACTTCATTTTCTTCCCGAACGATATTAGATAAGAGTCCTTTTACCACTTTTGAAATATAACGGGTATCATTCAATTGCCTTTCGATAAATGATTCAGGAATATCTTCCATAAGCAATTTTTTCATCTTTCCACGGTTCTTCCCATACTGTTGTTTTACAAAATCTTCATATTCAGAAAGAGTGAAAAGAGTAACTTCCTTGCCATGGTTTAGCTCCACCTTTTTACCTGAATTATTTTTTATATACTCATATCCTAAGGCATTATCTTTATTCTTATTTATAGTAGATTCACAAATTACTTTATTTGAAAATGAATCATCAAAATAACGTGATTGTGGAATTATATGCTCAATCTCATAAGCCGCCGTAAAAAGTTTTCCTAATGGAATCATTAGACCGGTATAAGGTGACCGGTATTTCTGTTCAAGCCAAAGTTTGTAACGAATCAATTCACTTTTTGTGGGCTGACTTAATTTTACAATTTTACTTATATCGTCTGGAATTTCAATATCTGAGTTTAATACGCCATCTTCATATATTTTCAAAATCTCCTCTTGGCTTGGTGAATAGGGGCGTACATTTTCGATAGTATTGTCATTTGCCAATTCGGCCAACAAAAATTTGATTCGAATATTTGTATTCTCATTTTCAGATATTCGTTTAGTAATTTCCATCCGTTTATTGGAAGGGTTTTTCATTTCACGACCTAATTCAACATGAATCTCCGAAATTTCACCATACTTTCTCCAGATATCGCGAACAACACGTAATGTTTCTGTAATTACTTGTTCAACGATAGGATTACGAAGCGAATGTTGTTTGAATTCTTTCAAATACTCGTCCAGGTCGTGGTACGTTTTCCATTTTGTATATTCACTTGCTTCGGAGTGGCGATTGTAAACCACATAAGAGGCTAACCATTCAGGTAGTCCTTTGAAATTGTTTGTCTCTGAAAGATGAATTGATTTCTCTCTTACTTGGTTTAGGATGGTCTCGTCAAATTCTCCTGTAAGTAGTTTCTCTATTCTTTCTTGTGTGTTATCGTTTATTGCATTATAACTCCAATACTTACCCATTCTCATTAATGGTAAAAGCTTTTTAAGTGCTTTTTCGGAATAAGAACCGTACTCGTTTTTGAATGGTGGGAATTTTTTGAAAACGTCCACGAATTCATCCGAAAGTGCGTTTTTCCGGGCAAAGGTTTTTAAAGCCTTTTCGATTTCATTCTTATCGGAAACAGAATAAAGTATATGCCATAATTCCATTTCTTTTTCTTTGGTAAGAAAATTAGCTGGAATTTCTCTTATTTTAGCCAATCGATTGATGATTTGCGCATGGGTTTCATTGCAGGGATATTCTTTATCTTCTACATAGTTCCATCTAAAAGGTAATTTCTCATCTCCTTTTTTCTTCTTAATTTTAAAGAAAGACGATAAGAGTGTGGCTTGCTTTATTTCCTTTCGTTCATTCAGCCAATCAAACAGAGTAACCAAATCGTCTTCCGATTTTATAAATTCATCAGTAACATTATAATCTGTATATAATTTCCCATCAACAGTTTTTTCGCATTCGTAAATCTTTAAATCTTTTATAAATTTCCACAGACGAAGCTCTTGGTACAACGGATGCGATTTTGGAACACATTTAATCGGCTCTTTTTGAAGTACTCCATCAGCATCATTATAAGTGCGGTATTCAAATTTACAGTTGCTAATCAATGATTTCTTGCTTTTGAGTGGTCGTTGATAGAAAATAATATCGTCGACAAATAGTTTTATGAAGTCATTTGACACCAGTGTATTTCGGTGAGATTCGTTGTATGGATAGAGTTCTTCAATACATGAGTTTAATAATGCTTTGTCTTGTAATTCAGAATAAAATTCCGTTTGTTTGGTTAGTATTTGTTTTAATTCTTCTTTATAGAATTTTCGCTCTATGGTTCGTACTAACTTGCCATTAATTTTCTGAGTTGGATTTTGAAGTAAAGTATTATAGATGTATGTACCAACAGTATTAGTTGATCTTTCAATATCTGTTTCTGTTTTCTTCTTCAACAGTGTCCAATCATCTTCTGAAGGTGATCGGAATGAGCGTTTTTCCTTGCCGTCTTTGTCTGTTTTTACAGTTCTATCATCATTCAAATCGGTTGTAACAATAAACTCTTTTGTTTTTCCTAACCAATCAAATAAAGGATTTTTTGAAGAACGACGATAAATCCAACCATTCTCTAAAACTATATTATACCAGATATCTGTTTTGCCTTTTTGAGGTTCATCAGCTGTTACATCAACAACAGATAAAGCGTGAAATTCAACTAGTTTGTTTGGGTTTTCTTCCTCTTCTTCTCCACGTAATTGATAATATCCCCGTTTTTGGTTGAAATTCAAAAGTAACCAAGCTAATTCTCCTTTTTCTATTTTATGTTGTAACGCTTTTTTGCGTAAATAATAAATTGTCCAATCATAAGGAATCAAATTATTATTATCAAATAATTGTGGTTGGTATTGTTTAAATTCTTCAACCATTTCGTTGAACGATTCTTTAAAAACAAAATTAAATTTTCCATTTTCATCCTCTTTCCACACTATACTTGGTTCTGTGTCGGTCAGAAACTTGCCAAAGTGTTTTTCAAAATCAATCTGTTTTTCATAATGTTTTGGTAGAAATTCTAAAAGATGCAATACTCTATGCAAACGTTCACGACGCAACAGATGACGCTCACGTAATCTGCGAGCACTTCTATAACCAGTTCGTTCAGCCGTTTGAGAAATTGAATTTCCACTATCGAATTTTCCAAGTATATCCTGGCTCATTGGAATTATTCGGCTTCCAATGCCTTCAATACTTTTATTTTCTGCATCTATCAATGCCCACCCAATACTATTTGTGCCCAAATCCAGTCCTAAAATCTTCTTCATAATACTATTTTATTTAATGGTTTTTAAAGACGCTAAAGTTAAATATAAAATTATTAATATGCAAGTATTGTTTTATATATTTTTTCATATATCTTTGCATTACAATTTTTGAAGCAAATCACAATAAGGATTATTCCGTTGTGAAAACATTTAAAGTGGCCTTGTAGAAATACAAGGTCGCTTTTTTTTTAGAACTTTGGGAAAAGATTGAAGAGAGAATTATTTGATTGGGAAAAAAAGAAAGTATTGAGATTTCTCCCTCAACTCATAACACATGCCATAGCAATGCTATAGAATTTTGAATCGATGCTTTCGCTGCGGGAAGTTAATACAACAGGTTTGTCTGTACCCTGAAGTAGACCGGCCATTTCGGCACCGGCAAAAAGTGAAAGTCCTTTATAAAAAGTGTTTGCACATTCAAAGTTGGGAAAAATAAGAATGTCAGCATCACCCAAAACCGGAGTTTGAACGTTTTTAATACTTCCGCGTTCTTTGTCCAAAGCCAGGAAAATATCAAGTGGGCCATCCATAATTACATCGCCGAATTCACCGTTACGCCACATTTGCATGATATCCAGATAATCCTGCATATACTGAATTTTGGGATTGGCAACTTCGGTGGCATGAATCAGGGCGATTTTGGGTTTTATAATTCCAAATTTATTGGCAGTAGTTATGCAGTATTTTATCATGGCTGTCCGTTGAAGCAGACTGGGAGAGGGAATGACAACTGGGTCGGTAAAGAAAATAAGTTTGTGATAACCGGGAACTTCCATGGCAGCGTTATATGACATGACTGTGCCGGGTTTCAGAATTCCTTTTTCTTTATCCAGAATGGCGCGTAACAACACATCGGTATTTACCAAACCTTTCATCAAAATATCGGCTTCACCTGACTTTACCATGCGTACTGCTTCAATGGCTGCTTCTTTCACTTCGGGAACATCAATAATGTGTACAAAAGGAGAGAGATTATGCTCGAACAGTTGCGGACATTCGATGGCTGCAACGTCTCCAATTAAAAAAGCTTCGATAATTCCGAAATCTACTGCTCTCAAAACGGCGTCAAGTGTATGTGAATCCACAGCATTGGCAACTGCCATTTTTTTACGGCAATTTATTCGGTTTAAATGAGCTGTCAGATCGGCAAACGAAGAAATGGATTCCATTAGAATGGGTTTAAAACAGGATTCGGTTGACAAATGTATAAATATTAATTTACAATTACAACTTTGTAAACGGTTGACGTACTTCAATATTTAAATATTTGTATCCTAAGTTTTTGTAAAAAGTGTGATATTACAAAACTCATCTTTCTAATTAAATTATTTTTGAAGTATAATTGAAAAAAAATTATAAATTCAAGAGCTGTGATTTCAATTTGATAGTTAGATGTTGAAATAAAAAAAAAGATAATCTAATGCGAATTTAACGTATCCTATAGTTTGTAATTATTTCGAATTATATTTTCTACGCTAAATATTTAAAGTGAAATCAATCATCGTTTCTTTAATTTGTTTAAAGCTGTTTCATGTAATTAGTTATTGTATTTAACACATAAATATCTCACATATTTTAATTTAATCTAAAATGAAATTCACATTTCGTACAAACTAAAATTTCTTTGTATCTTTGAGCGTTTTTTATTAGAAATTACTAAATTACAGCATAAAACAACACTAATTATTCCGATTCATGAAACGATTCAAATTACTGAACAACATTTTCGGGTGGGTAGCATTTGCTATTGCCGCACTAACGTATTTACTTACCATTGAACCAACAGCAAGCTTTTGGGACTGCGGAGAGTTTATTTCAACGGCATTTAAATTAGACGTGGGTCATCCGCCCGGAGCACCTTTCTTCATGTTGACAGCTCATTTCTTCACTTTGTTCACCTCCGATGTTACCAAAGTGGCAGCGTTGGTAAATAGCATGTCGGCATTGCTGAGCGCATTCACTATCTTGTTTTTGTTCTGGACTATTACTCATATTGCCCGAAAAGTT
This sequence comes from Bacteroidales bacterium, assembly GCA_038244215.1. Classification (GTDB taxonomy): domain Bacteria; phylum Bacteroidota; class Bacteroidia; order Bacteroidales; family Paludibacteraceae; genus Paludibacter. The sequence goes on along the minus strand of JBBRTR010000088.1, from coordinate 3,102 downwards.
ATAGTAAAATCGGAAGAAGATTATTCAACCGGCAATATTATCGGAATTTTGGGTGCCGGCATGGTTGGTGCATTAGCTTATACTTTTTCAGACACGTTTTGGTTTTCGGCGGTCGAAGGCGAAGTTTATGCATATTCTTCATTTTTCACAGCCATAGTTGTATGGCTTATTCTCAGGTGGGAGCGTGTTGCTGATCGATCTGGTTCGGATAAGTGGCTGATTCTAATCGCTTATTTGATGGGCTTGTCAATCGGGGTTCACCTTTTGAACTTATTGGCAATTCCGGCTCTTGTTTTGGTTTATTATTTTAAAAAATACACCCCTTCAGTTAAAGGTGTATTAATTGCGATGATTGCTGCCATGGTAATTCTTGGTGCAGTTTTATACGGATTAATTCCGGGATTTGTGGAAGTGGCAAGCTGGTTCGAGTTGCTTTTTGTGAATACACTTGGCTTTGCCTATAATACAGGATTATATGTTTATATTGTTCTGACAATTGCAATTCTATCTTGGGCAATTTATGAATCATACGTTGATAAAAGCTATGTGCGGATTGCCATTTCAGCTGTTTTGGCAGTTGCAATTGTAGGAATTCCATTTTTAGGAAATCATATTTTCATTGGTATTCTGATTATTGCCGGTATCGGAGCTTATTTTTATTTTAAAAAGGGAAAAATTGATACTCGTTGGGTAAATACAGCTATGTTAATGATTACGGTTTTGTTAATTGGCTATTCTTCGTACGGAGTCATTGTTATTCGGTCATCTGCCAATCCAACTATGGATCAGAATAATCCGGACAATGTGTTCTCGTTAAAATACTATCTGAACCGCGAACAATATGGTGATCGTCCATTATTTTACGGTGCTTATTATAATGCACCTGTAAAACTACGTATTGAAGGAAATATGTGTATTCCTGAACAAAATATTGGTGATCCATCCTATGCTCAGAAACCAAAAACTTCTGCAAACGAAAAAGACGAATACATTAATATCGGGAATAAAACTGATTATGTAATGGACGATAGGTTCATGACTTTCTTCCCTCGGATGTACAGTACAGATCCGAGGCATGTTGAAGCATATAAATCGTGGGGAGATATTAGTGGTAAAACAGTAAATTACGATTATTGCGGTCAGCAAAAGAGTGACATAGTACCCACATTTGGCGAAAATCTGAGATTCTTCTTTACCTATCAGGTCAATTTCATGTATTGGCGTTATTTTATGTGGAATTTCAGCGGACGGCAGAATGATATGCAGGGTTATGGCGAAATTGATCATGGAAACTGGATTACAGGTATATCTTTAATTGATAATTTATTGGTAGGAAATCAGACGAAACTGCCATCCGAACTGAAAGATAACAAAGCACATAACACGTATTACATGTTGCCGTTGTTATTAGGAGTTTTTGGTATTTTCTTCTTGATTTACGGAGGAAAAGAAGGCCTCCACGGCTTCTGGATTGTTACTTTGCTCTTTGTCCTGACCGGTCTGGCTATCGTGATTTATTTAAATCAGACGCCTTATCAGCCGCGTGAACGAGATTATGCCTATGCCGGTTCATTCTATGCATTTACGATTTGGATCGGGTTGGGTGTTTTGGGAATAATCAAAGGAATTGAAAAGTATTTTCCAAAAACCCTAACAGCAGTTGTTGTGAGTATTGTTTGTCTTGGAGTTCCTGCTTTAATGGCACAACAAAACTGGGACGATCATGATCGTAGCAATCGTTATACTTGCCGCGATTTTGGAGGTGATTATCTGGCGTCTTGTAAACCGAATGCAATAATTTTCACAAACGGCGATAATGATACTTTCCCACTTTGGTATAATCAGGAAGTGGAAGGCACTCGTACCGATGTCCGTGTTTGTAATTTAAGTTACTTACAAACCGACTGGTATATTAGTCAAATGCAACGTGGTGCTTATAAATCAGCTCCGCTTCCAATATCATGGCAGCCAAAAGATTATGTTTCCGGTAAAAATGAAGTGGTTTGGGTTGATTCTCTTATTCCCAAATTGGATCTCAAAACCGCCATGAATTTCATTCTTGACAAAGATCCGGGAACTAAGAAACAAGGTGATGCATTTATCCCGACAAATCATTTATTCTTGCCGGTAGATGCGCAACAGGTAATCGAATCCGGAACTTTGTCGAAAGACCGAGCTGCTGAAATTATACCTCAAATTGATATAAATTTAGGTAGAAGATTGACAAAGAGCGAATTAATGATACTTGAATTGTTGAAGGAAAATAATTGGAAACGTCCAATTTATTTTGCAGTAACTGTTGGAGATGATTATTATTTAGGACTTCAGGATCATTTTGAATATACAGGTTTGGCTTATCAAATTTTGCCAATCGGTGTAAAAGGAGCCGGTGCAGGTGTTAATACTGAAGAAATGTATGACAATATGATGCATAAATTCAGATACGGTAATATTGCCGATCCTAAAGTTTATTTAGATGAAAATATCCTGAGAATGTGTCGTACACAACGAATGATGTTTTCATATTTAGTAGGTGCATTAATTTCGAAAAATGATACGGTTCGGGCTAAAAAAGCTTTGGATTATTGTAATAAGGTAATTCCGGGAGCAACCGTTCGTCACGATTACGTTTCAACACAATTGGCCGACAGCTATTATAAACTGGGCGAAACAGCGAAAGGAAATGAAATTATGGATGCAGTAGCTACAGATTGTATTGAATATCTCGATTGGTATTTCAGCCTGAGTTCTATTCAGCAAAATAGCGTTGCTAATCGCATTGGACACAATATTGCGGTATTGAATCAGATTCTGCGAATTTGTGATGGTGCAAAACAAAAAGCCATGATGGATAAATATCTGCCGAAGTATATGGAATATTCAAAACGGGTTCAGATGTAAATGAAAGTTCAGTTTCCGAATATTTTACGACCGTTTTTCGGGAAACTTACCTGGCGAAAAGCCTCATCGAAGAAAGTGATTTATATCACTTTCGACGATGGGCCGGTGCCTGAAATAACTCCACAGATTCTTGATTTGCTTGATGAACAGAAATTGAAAGCAACTTTTTTCTGTGTCGGGGAAAATGTACAGAAATATTCG
>JBBRTR010000087.1:0-12142 GCA_038244215.1 Bacteroidales bacterium | reverse complement strand
TGCAAAAATCAATTATTTTCACTCAAAATGAAAAATAATTAAAAAAAAACGATAATTATTAATGCATTATAAAAAATTGATGTAACTTTGCATCGATTTTGAATTGCAAAACAAACATGTTAAATTATTTAAAGTTTAAACGAAATGAAAAAAGTACTTTTATTTTTTGTCGTAGCTTTGGCTTTCGCATCTTGCGCACCTAAAGCAGCTGAAACTACTCCTGCAACTGATTCTACAGTTGTGGCTGTTGACACTACAATGTCAGTTGATACTACTATGGTAGTTGACACAACTAAAGTTGCAAAGTAAAAAGCTAACGCAAAAAGAGATTCTTGCTAGCATTTAAGTCCGTTATTAAGTTAACGGACTTTTTTTTTGATTAGGTCTCAAATTCAAGCATTTTTTGTACCTTTGTACACCCAAATTAAAAAAAGTAAATATGTTACGAATTGCAGTTCAAGCAAAAGGAAGATTATACGAAGAAACTATGTTGTTACTTTCCGAAACCGGTATAAAACTGGAATCAGGAAAGAGATTGTTACTAATCGCTGCCCGCAATTTTCCACTTGAAGTGCTTTTCCTTCGTGATGATGATATTCCACAATCTGTTGCCGATGGTGCTGCCGACATAGGAATTGTTGGTGAGAATGAATATGCCGAAAAAAAGAAAAACGTTCTGATTACAAAGCGACTTGGTTTTAGTAAATGCAGATTATCTCTGGCAATTCCAAAAGAACTCGACTATAATGATATTTCATGGTTCAATACTAAAGTGATTGCTACCTCTTATCCTGAAATTCTGAAAGATTTTCTGAAAGAGAAAAATGTAACTGCCAACATTCACGTAATTACGGGGTCTGTAGAAATTGCACCAAACATAGGACTTGCCGATGCAATTTTCGATATTGTGAGTTCGGGCAGTACGCTCGTAAGCAATCATCTGAAAGAAGTGGAAGTTTTGATGAAATCTGAAGCTTTACTGATTTCAAATCCAGCGTTATCGGCCGAAAAGCAAGAAATTCTTGATGAATTATTGTTTAGAATCGAAGCAGTTCAGATGGCAGATGGAAAAAAATATGTGTTGATGAATGTTCCTACAGAAAATATTGATAAAATTATTGAAGTATTGCCCGGAATGAAAAGTCCTACCATTATGCCTTTGGCAAAAGAAGGATGGAATTCACTACATGCGGTAATTGATGAAGAGCGTTTCTGGGATATTATTGGAAAGCTTAAAGCTTTGGGAGCAGAAGGAATTTTGGTAGTGCCAATTGAAAAGATGATTTTGTAAGATTATAATTTGTTCCTCGAAAGATTTTTAGTTTCAAAATTTTTACCGAATCATGAATTTATGCATTGATCGTGGTAACTCCAGTACAAAAATTGGAATTTTCAATCAGGATAAACTGGTTGAAACAATTACTTATGAATCATTTGATAAAATTGACATAGAAGCACTTATAAAACGATTTGACATTGAAGCCTGTATTTTATCGAGTGTAGTTTTGAACGATAACAATCTGATTCATGACTTACAGAAAATTCATACTTTTATTGAATTAACGCATAAAACTCCAGTACCGGTGCTGAATTTATATAAAACACCTGAAACATTGGGAAAAGATCGTTTAGCGGCTGTTGTTGGTGCTTCCTTTTTACAACCCGATACGGATATTTTAGTTGTAGATGCAGGAACTGCGGTTACGTATGATTTCATTGATTCGAATTTGAATTATCACGGAGGGAATATTGCTCCTGGAATAAATTTGCGCTTAAGAGCTTTGCATGAATTTACACACAAATTGCCTCTGGCTGAAGTTAAACAGGATAGTCCGTTTTTAGGACAGGATACAAATTCAGCTTTGCTTTCAGGAGCAATTTATGGCATTGTTTTCGAGATAGATGGTTACATAAATACTTTAAAAATTAAATATCCAAAACTTTCAACATTTTTAACAGGAGGTAGCACTTTTTACTTTGATAACAAGCTAAAAAGTGCCATCTTTGCAGAAACTAATTTAGTGTTAATCGGTCTCAACCGAATACTTCAATCCAATGTACAAAAATAAATTACTTTTTCTCGTTCTATCCTTTTTGTTTGTCTCTCAATTTTCTATTAGCCAGAATAATACAAATTCTCCCTATACGCGGTTTGGTTATGGTGATATCAGTGATAATAATTCGGGAGATCAGCGCGCCATGGGTGGTGTTGCCATTGGAAACCGTTCAAGTCAGAGTATAAATACAGTCAATCCTGCATCATATAGTGTGGTTGATTCGATGACATTTATGTTTGATTTGGGAATATCGGCACTTGCATCCCGTTTTTCAGATCCAACAGGACATAAAACGACAATGAATGCCAATCTTGAGTATATTACCATGCAGTTTCCTTTAGCAAAATGGTTGGGTTTTAGTGCGGGAATGTTGCCTTATTCTTTTTCAGGGTATAATTTTTATTCAAAAGATTCCATTGCAGTTAATTCAAATCAGTCAACTCAACAATATTCTTATTTTACAAAAAGTTTTGCCGGTTCAGGAGGATTCACTCAGGTTTATTCAGGAATTTCAGCTAATTTTTTCAATCATATTTCATTGGGTTTAAATGCATATTATATGTTCGGTACTATGACTAATAATCGTAACCTGACTTTCTTAAATACAACAGATTATACTTCGACATCTCAATATAATACCCTCACAGCAAGTAATTTCCGTTTCCGCTATGGAATGCAATTTTACAATAATTTTGCAAAAAAACATGATGTAACTTTAGGCTTGATTTATGAACAAAAGGCTAAGTTTAACGGCAGTTTCTCTAAAATTACTACAAGTGTTCTGACTGATACGATACCGGGTAATAAAGACTTTGAAATGCCACAAACCTTTGGTGTAGGATTGTTTTATACCTATGATAAAAAATTGTCAGTTGGTGTTGATTACTCCATGCAGGACTGGAAAGATGCAAAATTCTTTGGACAAACTGATAGTTTGAATAATCGCTCAAAATTAGCTATTGGTGTAGAATATACCCCTAATCCTTTGGGTAGGAATTTCTCCGATAGAATAAAATATCGAGTTGGATTTAACACAAGTAACTCTTACTTCAAAGTAGGCAATGTTACACCTCCACAAAATCTTGGCATAACTTTTGGTTTGGGATTGCCATTGTATGATAAATCCAGCAGATCAGTGACCATGTTGAATACTTCTCTGGAATATGGAAAAATTGGTTCAAACACTTTACTGAGTGAGGATTATTTAAAACTTACAGTAAATGTAACATTTAATGAGCATTGGTTCTTCAAACGAAAATTGTAATTAGAAAAAAATAAACTAAATACAGAGACATGAAAACAAAAATATTAGTAGCAGCATTTTTTAGTCTGGCAGTCTTTACGACTTGTTTTGCCCAGAATGACCAGGCACCGGTTGTTTCCGAACAATGTTTGGTAAACATTAGCCTGTTTAACGAATCGGCAAAAAACAAACAATATGCAGATGCTTTGAAACCCTGGAGAGCAGCTTATCAGGAATGTCCTGCTGCAAATAAAGCAATTTATTCACGTGGCCGTGAAATCCTGCAATGGCAAATAAGTCAGTCAAAAGATGATGCATCTTATAAAGCTGATTTTGATGAATTGATGGGCATGTATGATAACCGTATTAAATATTTCGGTACTGATGAGCGTTACCCTACAGCGTGGATTTTAGGTTTGAAAGCGCTGGACTATATAACTTATGCCAAATGGGATGTGTTGAAGAAACCTGCTTATGAATGGTTAGAAAAATCGATTGATGGATTAGGCGAATCATCTGAGCTTGAAGTTCTTCGCCAGTTTATGGTACTTTCGGATGCAATTTATAAAGCTGATAATAAAACTGGTGAAAAATATATAGCTGATTATTTGAAAGTTAAAAACATATTGGATAAAAAAGCGATTGATCCGGCAGATAAAAATGCTCAAATTGCCGGACAGATCAGTCAGGGTTTAGATGTCATGTTTGCACAAAGCGGAGCAGCTGACTGTAAAAGATTGGACGTGATTTATCAGTCTCAATTGAAAAGCAACAGCACAAATCTTGACTTTTTGAATAAAGTGATAAGTTTCTATAAAAGAGTTAGATGCACAGATTCTGAAGTTTATTTTGCCGCATCAGTGGATGTTTATAAAATTCAACCGACAGAAGAATCGGCAAATGGATGTGCAGAAATGTCATATAAAAAAGGAGAATCTGCAAAGGCAATCGCCTTTTACGAAGATGCCACTAAATTAGCTACGGATAAAAAGAACAAAGCTGATTATCAATATAAAATTGCTCAAATTTATTACAATGATTTGACTAATTACCCCAAAGCACGCGAGTTTGCACGCAATTCATTGGAATTTAATCCTAATAATGGTGATCCTTATTTGCTGATTGGGATCATGTATGCAAAATCCAGAGGAATTTATGATGATCCTGTTTTAGCAAAAACAGTTTATTGGGTGGCAGTTGACAAATTTGTAAGAGCGAAACAAGTTGATCAGAGTCCTAAAAATATAGAAGATGCTGATAAATTGATTCATACCTACAGTGCTTATTTTCCTTCGAAAGAGGATATATTTTTCCAACCTAATCTACAGGCCGGCAAATCATATACTGTTGGTGGCTGGATTGGAGAATCAACTATTTGCAGATAATTTATTCACTTAAGAGGTTTAGAATCATTATTTTGTTTGAAAATACAAATAATATAAAGCGATATTTCAACATAACAACTATCCTTGCGATGGTTGTTGTTTTGTTTTTTGCAGTTGCCTGTAGTGAAGATAAACCTGAAAAAATAAAAGCAGTTGAGAATCGAATGACCATTCCAAAGCTTCATGCTACAGAAATTACAACGGTTATATCCGATTCAGGAATAACTCGTTATCGTATCTCTGCTCCAGTTTGGAATGTATATGACAAAGCCACACAACCCTATTGGGAGTTTCCCAAAGGGATAATATTTGAAAAATTCGATCTGAATCTAAAAGTAGATGCAAACATTCACAGCAACTATGCTAGATTCAATGAAAACGAACAATTGTGGGAATTGAAAGGCAATGTAAGAATGACGAATATTCAGGGTGAATTATTCGAAACACCTCAACTTTTCTGGAATCAGCGACAGGAACGGTTTTATTCCGATAGTACAATTAAAATTACTCAGGTTTCACATATTATAACCGGGATTGGTTTTGAATCGAATCAAAACATGACTCATTACACGATTAAGAAGCCACAAGGGATTTTTCCGGTGGATGAAAAAGCCGAAAGTGCAACTTCTACGTCTGCTGCTGCTCCTCAGAATAATCCGAAGAAATAAGAAATAGATTTTTGATAACCAATTTCGAATATTTTATCCTGATATTTGACTCGAAGATATATCGCTTTTTACACTCTTTTTCGAGTTAGGTATTGCTAAATTGTCAAAAAGAAGCTATCTTTGCACCTCAATTGCGAAAAGATATCAGTTTGTAGAGAACGTCCTTTGAAATGACTTTATAAGAAAAGAAGTTTTCTTAAAACTGTAATATAATGCGAAAATAGCTCAGTTGGTAGAGCACGACCTTGCCAAGGTCGGGGTCGCGGGTTCGAGTCCCGTTTTTCGCTCTTGTCAAAAGCAAAAATATTGTTCAGGACGAGAAGTTTATCCCGATTTATCGGGAAGTCCCGTTTTTCGCTCATAAAAATATAGGACTAAACTCACGTGTTTCGTCTTATTTCCCTCAATTGAATATTAAAATGCCGATTGCCCAAATGGTGAAATTGGTAGACACGCTAGTTTCAGGGACTAGTGGCCGCAAGGCTGTGCAGGTTCGAGTCCTGTTTTGGGCACTTATACAATGAAATAATTTTCAATTCATCAATTTCCAATTAAACTTTATCTTTCATTGGAATTTGGGAATTAAAAAATTGAGAATTAAAAGCCGCGCTGATGGTGAAATTGGTAGACATGCTACTTTGAGGGGGTAGTGCCGGTTACGGTGTGTGAGTTCGAATCTCATTCAGCGCACTAAAAAAGTTTTTTCCAAGTTGGAAGAAACTTTTTTTTATTCTTTACTCTTTGTTCTTTACGCTTTGTTCTGTTTCGCAGCAATTTTCAAAAACACATTGTTCATCAATGGTTTCGAATTCAATAGTTGCATGTTGGATTCCTTTTTCTTTCAATGAATTACGAATCTGTGTTTTTAGCTCAATCTGTTTTTCGGGTTCATTTATTTTCTTTAAAACTACATGGACTGTCAGTACATTATAAGTTCCATCAACCGACCAAACGTGCAAATCATGGATACTCTCAACGTCATCAAATTGTTGTAAATGCGCGGAGATAGTATTGACATCAAACTCTTTGGGAATTCCCTGCAGAATGATTCTCATACTTGTCCGCATATTTTTAAATACATTGTATAAAACGAAGATTGCAATTCCGACCGACATGATCGGATCCAGGACCGGAACATCAAAGAAATGCATTACTATGGATCCAATTAAAATTGCAGTCCAGCCTAATACATCTTCAAGCAAATGTAGACTTACCACTTTTTCGTTTATGGAATTCCCTTTTTTCAATCGGAAAACAGCTGTTCCATTGACCACAACTCCTAAAATAGCAAGAAAGAACATACCTCCTGCATTTGCTGAAACCGGATGTATAATTCGTGGAATGGCAACGGTCAGAATGAGTACACTTCCTGTAAACAACACAATGGAATTGATAATTGCTCCAAGTAACGAGAACCTTTTGTATCCGTAAGAGTAGGAGGTATCACTCCCTTTTTTGGCCAGTTTTTGAAAATACCAAGCTAAACCCAGCGACAAACAATCACCCAAATCATGTATAGCATCCGAAAGAATAGCTATACTGTTGGTCATAAAGCCACCAACAATTTCTACAATTGTAAAAAATAGATTCAGTAGAAATGCAACTTTAATATTTTTTACATCTGCATGATCATGCGCATGATGACTGTGATCGTGTGGCATATTTGTGTTTTATTTATTGAACAAATTAATAAAAGAACTGTTCTTTTTAGCCAGAAATATATTTACCTAAATATGGAATTTTATTCACCAAAAATACAATTCCGGCAGAAATTGTCAGACAAACAAAAACAGTCACAGGAATCCCGAGAATCGGATTTATAAAATTCCAACCCAAACCGAAATCGAATAATTTAAATAATATCAGTACGTGTATCAGGAAAATTCCATAACTGTATTTGCAAATAAAGTTACGAATATTAACAAATATAGGCTGCCTAATGTCTTTGTTTTTATTTAGCAAAAATAATCCAGCGGCAAACAGCATGATATTCGGACTTAAAGGTTCGTAAAAAGTGGAAACATACTGATTAGTATAAAAATGGACTAAAAATGTTCCGAAAATGGTTGTAAGTAAGCCAATAAAAAGCATTGTACTAGCAACAAGGTTTGTTCGCCTTCTACTACCAAATGATTGAATAGTAAGATAATGACCCAGAATTAAAAAACCGAGATAACCGCTGAAATAAGTTAGGTCGATGGTGGGTTTGAATTTTAAAAGGTACGGTTGATTTAGAAAGAGCGTGCAAACCCAGATAATGAGAAAGTAGCGCATTTCTTTTTCGGTGCTGTTGCGAACCCATTTTCCGATAATGGGAACAAACAAATATAAACCGATAATCATGTAAACATACCACAAATGAAGCGAACTTCCGTCACGAAGTTGAACAAAAATAGTTTGGGCAATTTCCACAAAACTCATAGTATGTCCGGTATCAAATTCATTGTAAATGGTATTGCCAAAATAAATAAGACTCCAGAACAAAAACGGAATGAGTAACCGGACTAACCTTTTTCTCAGAAAAACACGGATTCCATACTCTTTTGGAAGCAATAAAGCACCTGAAAGCATTACAAAAATGGGGACACTTAAACGGGACAAACTGTCAAATATATTTCCAACCCAGAAGTTATACGCTGAAATGGACCCGCCATTGGGAACATAATCGGAGGAAACATGAATAAAAATGACGCCAATGGTTGCTATTACCCGAAGATTGTCGAACCAAAAAGTTTTGTTTTCCTGTTGCATGCGTTTAATTTATGAGGCAAAAGTACAGCATTTTTTTTAAACAGCATTTAAAGCCATTTAAATTCAAAAAGAAATGTGTATTTTTGTGACTGGCATTTGTATTCAATAACTGCAAAGTCAAAATATTTTTTCAGATTAATAAAAAATTATGAACCAATACGATGTGATTATAGTTGGTGCCGGTCCTGCCGGCATTTTTACTGCTTACGAATTATTACAACATAAAGCGACTGCCGGTTATAAAATTCTGATTCTCGAAAAGGGCAGAGGAAGTGACCGTGTTTGTCCGAAATCAACCAACGGTGGACGATGTATTAATTGTAGTCCGTGTAGCATTACCACCGGTTGGGCTGGTGCAGGAGCTTTTTCGGATGGAAAACTGTCACTTTCGCACGAAGTGGGTGGCGCGCTTCCCGAATATATTGGTGTTGAAAAAACCATTGAACTTATAAAATATACCGATAATATTTATCTGAAATTTGGTGCCGATTCGAAAATACATGGCGAAACACTCACACCGGAAATGCGCGACATTGCCCGTCGTTCGATTGACGCAAATTTGAAACTGGTACATTGTCCGGTTAGGCATTTGGGAACGGAAAAGGTGCGTAATTTGTATCATAAACTTTTCGAAGAATTGGAAGCAAAAGGTGTTGAAATCCACTTTAATGAAGCTGTTGAAGATTTAATAAGCAAGGCAAACCGAAAAGATGGTGTTATTGAATTTAATACAGATGAAACAAACCTGAATGGGAACGAAAACCGAATTCATGGTGTGATGACCCGAAAAGGAGATTATTTTGGAAAAAATGTAGTGATTGCTGTTGGGCGCGAAGGTTCGGAATGGTTGTTACATCAGTGCGAAAAGAATAAAATCACTACAGAAGCGGGAATTGTTGATATTGGCGTACGAGTGGAGTGTCGGAATGAAATAATGCAGGAAATCAACGATAATTTTTATGAAGCCAAACTGATACATTATTCAAAAACATTTGATGATAAAATCCGAACATTTTGTTCAAATCCGGGTGGATTTGTGTCGTCGGAATACTATGATAATCATTTGGCAGTAGTGAACGGACACAGTTACAAGGATTTGAAAAGTGAAAATACAAACTTTGCCTTGTTGGTTTCGCAGAAGTTCACTGAGCCATTTAATGCACCCATTGAATATGGTAAACATATTGCTTCACTAGCCAATATGTTGACCAATAATCATATTCTCGTTCAACGATTTGGTGATATTATTCGCGGACGCCGAACTACCAAAGAACGACTTCTCCGAAATAATATTATTCCAACGCTGAAAGATGCCGTGCCGGGCGATTTGAGTCTGGTTTTGCCTCACAGAATTCTGGTAGATATAGTGGAAATGATTCATGCACTCGATAAGGTATCACCGGGACTGGCCAGTGACGAAACCTTGCTCTATGGTGTGGAAGTGAAATTCTATTCCAATGTGATCAAAGTGGATCAGCATTTCAAAGCAAAAGCATTCGAAAACCTTTATCTGGCTGGAGATGGTGCCGGAATTACACGCGGATTAATGCAGGCTTCGGTGAATGGAGTAATTATTGCACGGGAAATACAAAATCAGACTATGATAACCTCCAACCCCCAAATGGGAGCATAGAACTCGACTTAGAAGGCCATATACGCAATTAGAGCCAGTAGAATGTAAATAATCAACTTAATAAAAAATTATACAGAAAAATATCTTTAGTTATTTCAAAAGAAAATTTTCAATTACTTATTTTGTGGCTTTCTTTTGTCTTTATTCTTTTGTCTAGCATCTTTGTTCTTTATTCTTTTGTCTAACATCTTTGTTCTTTGTTCTGGCTTATCCAGGTTAGGGCTTAGGGCTTAGTGGTCTTTTCTTTACTTTCTCTTCATTTTTCGAAATATAATCTTTCCAACCGCTGTAAGCTTTTTCGGAAGTTGGTTTTCCAAGTTGCAGAAAATGGCAATAAGCAGCGGCCAAGCCGTCGGTTGCATCCAGTTGCGGAAGCATATTTTCTTTTGGAATGTTCAGAAACCTGCGTAACATATCAGCAACCTGCTCTTTTGATGCATTTCCATTGCCTGTAATCGCCATTTTTATTTTCAAGGGAGCATATTCAGTAATTGGAATGTCGCGGTACAAGGCAGCCGACATAGCTACTCCTTGTGCCCGACCAAGTTTTAGCATGGATTGAACATTTTTTCCGAAAAAAGGTGCTTCAATTGCCAGAAAATCCGGATGAAATTCATCAATTAAAGAAAGTGTTCGGGCAAAAATCCGTTGCAGTTTCAAATAATGATCGCTGTATTTTTTCAAATCAAGAATTCCCATTGCCAACATTTCTGTTTTGTTGCCGTTGACTTTCAGAAGTCCGTAACCCATAATTGTGGTTCCCGGGTCAATACCTAATATGATTTGTTCTTTTACCATTATTATTCCACAATCTCTAAAATAGTTGCAAAAAAGATTACTTCCGTTCCAAACTTGGTGTTGAAATTACTTTGAAATTCAGTTGCATGTTGAACATGCCAGTTTTCAAGTGACTGCAAATCATGTATATGAAATTGAACTGAGTATGATGTTCCATCCTCATCTTCCGCAGTGATAACTTTGGCAACTTGAGGTTTTGAAAACATTTCCGATTCGAGCATAAATGGAATATGTTGCTCACGAAGCCATTTAAGCCACGAACCATGCATTTTGTCGGAAACCAGAAAAGTTGTGTTGAAAATTAGCATATATTTTAGTTACGATATTTTGTTTTGGAATCAGACAATTGAATTGTTTCTAAAGTCTGAAAAATACTAAACAAAAGTACGCATATTTTCCAAAACTTCCTTATCTTTGCACCGCAATTTCAAAATCAAGTTTGGGGGTTTAGCTCATCTGGCTAGAGCGCGACACTGGCAGTGTCGAGGTGACCGGTTCGAGTCCGGTAATCTCCACAATATAGCTTGATAATCAATGTTTTAAAATTAAAACGGACTAAACTACGGACTAAAACCGTGCTTTAGTCCTCTTTTTAACACGAAAAAACCGCTCCGAACTTCACAGTCAGGAACGGTTAACCAAATCAAATCAAAATAAAAATAAATTATCTGTTGCCGTATCTGTTGACCTCTTGAATTTTGTTCTCTACAAAATTTCTAATCTCTTTGTTAAAATCAAAGAATTCTAAGTTTGCCGAATATTCACGCTCAAAACCTTTCACATTTACGAGTCTTCTGAACAACACATTCAGATCCAAATCACTAACAGTAGCAAAATAATTCAATGCATCAACTAAATTCTTTTGATGTTTGGCTGCTTCGGGTGCTACTTGAATGCTATTTTTTTGCTCAAAATACTTTTTATTATACTCTGGACTAATTTCAAGCGTATCAAAATCAATCATATCAAAGTAATACATTGACAAATAGCTTATCTTTGGCATACCTGCCATTAGATCAGCTCTTAATTTGTCTGCACTTTCTTTAAGTCTTTCTTCAGTATTACCTGTAAGTAAAGCAATTACACCAAATTGTTTTTCAAAAGCTGTGAGCTTAGCTTTTTCTGATTGAATGAAATGTTCAATTACTGAATCAAAGTTCCTGCTACAAGCTGCCTTAATCGCTTCAGGTGTGCAAAGTACATCTTTTTCAATTAGATAGTTTTTTACTGCTTTTGCTTCGGTCAAAGTAATTTCTAACTGATTTAATTCAAATTTTGCAGCATCTAAATTTTGATAAATGCTTACTGTTTTTTCTGTGTTCATTTTTTTTATTTTTAAAATTGTTTGTTTTGGTCTATAATGGCATTGCACCAAAGCGACCAACCTATGTTTTTTTTAATATTTGTAAGTATTTCGTAATAAATCCATTAAATCATCGCAAATAATGATTTTATCTGAATTATCTTTTCGCCAGGTTTGATAATAATTTCTCACTAAGTCATTGTAACGAAATAATGTGTACATTTGCATAAAAATATCTTATGCAAAATGAAAATTCATTACGGGAGAAGTATTCCATGCTTTTACCTCATTTAAACGAAAAAGA
>JBBRTR010000086.1:0-12198 GCA_038244215.1 Bacteroidales bacterium | reverse complement strand
CAATCACAATTGCATCAACACCAACGGCAACCAACGCATCAATCCGTTCGAAAACATCGGGCGTAACACCAACTCCGGCTGCAACGCGCAAACGTCCCTGAGCATCTTTCGAAGCCATGGGTTTGTCTTTGGCTTTCGTAATATCTTTGTAGGTAAGTAAACCAACCAGTTTATAGTTTTCGTCGACAACCGGAAGTTTTTCAATTTTATATTGTTGCAAAATATCGGCAGCAGCTTCCAAATCGGTTGTACGTGAGGTTGTAATAAGATTTTTTTTGGTCATTACCTCATCAATTTCTTTAGTCATGTCGCGTTGGAAGCGTAAATCACGGTTGGTGACAATACCAACCAAATAACCGCCTTCGTCAACAACAGGAATTCCCCCGATTTTATATTCAGCCATCAGGGCAAGCGCATTTCCAACGGTTGCTCCTTTGCGGATAGTTACGGGATTGGAAATCATTCCATTTTCGGCACGTTTTACAATTTCAACCTGACGCGCCTGATCGGCAATGGGCATATTTTTATGAATCACACCAATTCCACCTTCACGTGCAATGGCAATCGCCATTTTGGATTCGGTAACCGTATCCATAGCAGCAGAAACAATAGGAGTTTTTAATTCAATCCGACGTGAAAAACGTGTGGTCAGATCAACGTTGCGTGGCAAAACATCAGAATAGGCAGGTATAAGAAGGACATCATCAAATGTGAGACCTTCAATTTGAACTCTTTCGGCAATAAATGACATAGATTCTGTTTTATTTGTTTTAGTTTTCAGATGAAAAACCTTAAGGATAAGGCTATGAAAAATATTGCGTGCAAATTTACATATTTTTTATCAGCAAGGAAAGAAACAGGTCATAAAAAAACTATAATTGATTTGATTTATAGTACCTAAACACAAACTACTGTGTTTTTTGGTTCAAAATAAATTTATTTAACTTTACGTAGAATCACAGTTCTTAGATAATCAGCATAATATAAAATAACTCACCTATAAAAAAATTATTTTCTATTCCTTTTTTTGTGGCTTTCTATTTTGTCTTTGTTCTTTTGTCTAAAATCTTGACTCTTGAATCTGACCTTTTGCGGGTAAAAGCAAATTATTGTATCTTTGCGGTTCGTTTGAAAAAGAAGATTTTAATTGAAGTAAAACAAAATAAAAAATGAATTTTATTGAAGATTTGCAGTGGCGAGGGATGATACATACCGTGATGCCCGGTACTGAAGAACAACTGGCGAAAGAAGTTACGAGTGCTTATATTGGATTCGATCCAACAGCAGATTCGCTGCATATAGGAAGTCTGGCACCGATTCTTTTGCTGAAACGCTTCCAGATGGCAGGTCATAAGCCTATCGCTTTGGTGGGTGGAGCAACCGGAATGATTGGTGACCCATCCGGAAAATCGCAGGAGCGTAATTTGCTTAACGAAGAAACGTTGGAAAAAAACCTGAACGGCATCAAAGGTCAGTTGGCTCGATTCCTTGATTTTGAAACCGAATCGGCCAACAAAGCCGAAATGGTGAATAATTACGACTGGATGAAAGAACAAACTTTTCTTTCGTTCATTCGCGATATTGGAAAACATATCACCGTCAATTACATGATGGCAAAAGATTCTGTAAAAAAACGTCTGACCGGCGACACTCGTGATGGAATGTCATTTACAGAATTTACATATCAATTGGTTCAGGGCTATGATTTTTATTGGTTGTATGAAAATATGAACTGCAAGCTTCAAATGGGCGGTTCGGATCAATGGGGAAATATTACCACCGGAACTGAACTAATCCGTCGGAAAACATCTGGTGAAGCGTTTGCATTGACTATTAATCTGATTACCAAAGCTGATGGTGGCAAATTTGGAAAAACCGAAAGCGGAAATGTGTGGCTCGATCGCACTAAAACTACGCCTTATGCTTTTTATCAATTCTGGTTAAACACAGCCGATGCCGATGCCGAAAAATTCATTCGCATTTTTACTTTTTTGCCCAAAGAAGAAATTGAATCACTCATTACTGAACATGCAACAGCTCCACATTTACGTGTATTGCAAAAATGTCTGGCAAAAGAAGTAACCATTATGGTTCATTCCGAAGATGATTATAATGCTGCGGTTGAAGCTTCTAATATCTTATTTGGAAATGCTACTTCTGAAGCCTTGAAAAAACTGGACGAAGAAACTTTACTGGCTGTATTTGATGGAGTTCCACAATTTGCAGTTTCAAAATCACTATTTGAAGCAGGTGTAAAAGCAATTGATTTGCTGACAGAGACAGCTACCGTTTTTCCTTCGAAAGGAGAAATGCGTAAACTTGTACAATCGGGTGGTGTGAGCATTAATAAAGAAAAACTTGAAAATCAGGACGAAATACTGACCGATTCAAAACTGCTTAACAACAAATACCTGTTGGTTCAAAAAGGCAAAAAGAATTATTTTTTACTAATCGCGGAATAGTTCAAAGTACTCGATTTCGGAATAAATTTCCAAAAAGATTTTGGGAAAATGAAAAATAGATGTATCTTTGCACCGCTTTAGAAATAAAGCCCAACGATTGTCTCATGGTGTAATGGTAGCACTGCAGTTTTTGGTTCTGCCTGACCAAGTTCGAGTCTTGGTGAGACAACACAATCAACCGAAACGGTTGAAATTCTGAAATGGATTTCAACCGTTTTTTCTTCACTTTCAGTTTGTCAGTAAGAATATTTGTTGTATTTTTGACCCTCGAAATGAAAATTCTGTCTTATGGTGTAATGGTAGCACTGCAGTTTCTGGATCTGCCTGTCTAAGTTCGAATCTTAGTAAGACAACGAAAATACCTGAATATCCGTGCGATATTCAGGTATTTTTTTTATTTTAAGACTTTATTTCAAATTTCATAAATCAATGTGAAAAGACGACTAAACAACATATATACAGTCTGTTATGTAGTTGTATCTGAGTTTGATTTGACTTTTTAAAATAAATTTTATTTATTCTCAAATAACTTTTAGTACATTATTTAAAAGATTATGATAAAAATACTATATTTGCAGTGAGTAATCGCATGATTACTCACTAAAATTTATAAACTTAAATATTATTTGAAAATGGAAGCATTAGTAAACAAAATTAAAGCTGAATTCGAAGCTTTTGCAAAAGATGCAGATTTGCAGTCAGAAAAAGGTAATAAAGCAGCTGGTGGCCGTGCCCGGAAAAGCTCTTTAGATTTGGAGAAACTTTTGAAAGAGTTCAGAAAATCGTCTTTGGGAGAATCTAAGAAATAAGAATCCCCTTCTTGTTTTTAAATAAAGCTTTCCTTAAATGGAGAGCTTTTTTAATTTATTCAATTGCTTCTTTTACTATTTTAAAAGCTTTCTCAAGTTTCAACATCTCCGAAGACATAAACTGGTAGAATTCCATCCATTGAATTCGACGGTGAAGGTCAATGCCGGTTTTCTGAGTATAAATTCGGCAAACTTCGTTTCCGGCTTCCCTCGTATAAGCAAAATTCCAGATTAATCCTTCCGGAAATTGTTTTTCCATAATGGATTTGTAGTGTTCAAACTGTTCATACTTATCCAATCGGGCTTTGGCATCATGATGGTTAATTTCCAAAATAACGAAAGCTCCATCGCGTGTTGCGTCGAATTTCAATTCCACTCCTTTCATTTTGGTATTGTACAACATAAATTTGCTTTTTCGTCTCTTCAATGCCGGTACGTGGCTACAATACGTGCCAAACCCTTCCCAAAATTCTTTTTTGAGTTGTTTTAATTCTTCTTTTGAATACATTATTACTGAAATTAAACTGAAAGGATTTTTGAACTTTCTAGCTTTACAAACTTTACAAACTTTATAACTTTACTAACTTTATAACTTTACGAACTACTTCACAATTCGATATAAATTACCCGGCAAGCATTTCACAATACCTTTAAATTCCATTTCCAAAAGTAGTGATGAAATTTTACTGATTGGTTTTTCCATTTGAATAGCAAGTTCATTCAATTGAATTCCATTTGCGCTTTGTCTTAATGTGCTTACAATCTTTTGTTCTTCGTCTGAAAGATCCGGAAAAAGAGTTGTTTGTACTATTGAACCTGATTTGGAATCTTGCTTTTCCCAATTCATAAATCGTAATAAATCGTCTGATGATTCAATCAACGATGCTTTGTTGTTTTTTATCAACGCATTACAACCTGCCGACCATTCATCTCCAACCCGACCTGGAAATGTAAATACATCTCGATTGTAATCGTTTGCAAGTTCGGCGGTAATCAAAGAACCGCCCCGAACAGCAGATTCTACAACAATTATTGCATCGCAAAATCCGGCAATGATTCGGTTTCGTTGTACAAAATTCTGTTTGTCAGGATTTGTTTGACTGAGGTATTCTGTCAGTAAAGCACCTTTTTCCAACATTTTCACTGCAGTTGCGTGATGCATTGAAGGATAAATTCGGTCCAATCCATGACCAATAACTCCGATGGTTGTCAAATTGTTATCGAGAGCCGCTTTGTGAGCACAAATATCAATTCCATAAGCCAATCCACTGACAATGACAGACTCAGGGAAAGAAGTTCCCAAATTAGAAATCAGTTTTCTACAATTTTCTTTACCTGTTTCAGTCGCATTGCGAGTACCTACGATTCCGATAAATTTACCAGTATTAAAATCGCAATTTCCCTTTGAATAGATCATTACTGGTGAATCGACGCATTCTTTTAGCCGATATGGATATTCACGATCAGTAAAAAAAAAGGAACGGATATTGTTTTTAAGAATGAATTCTATTTCAGATTCTGCTCGTTTCAACACGTTTTGCGAACTGATTTCTTTGGAAAGAACTTCGCCGATTCCTGGGATTTTAGCCAGATTTTGTTGCTTTTCTTTAAAAACAGCTTCCACACTGCCGAGGTAAGCAATCAGGTTTTTGGCCAAATTACTTCCAATGCCTTTAATAAGTGTAATTCCGATTTTGTATTTTAATAAATCGTCGGTCATAGCTCGGACAAAAAAAATTATTAGTTAACTGTTGTTTTATTATTCCGATTAAAAATAGCTGTTCTTTTTAATAATGTCATTAATCCCCAACCAATTAACACACCAATAGTATCAGCCAACCAATCCAACCAGCTGGCTGTTCGAGGAGCAAAATACATGGGTTGAAGAATCTCAACTAAACCACCGAGCAAAACAGGAAATACAAGACAAACTGAAATAAAAATCAAAGAATTCGCTTTTGTTTTTTTTGTAGCATAATTAAACTCAAAAGTTAATATAAAGCTAAATCCCAAATACATAAGGATGTGTACCAGCTTATCTTCGTTGTCGAAAGTAGGAATCCCCGTGAAAGTACTCGGTGAAGCAAACGATAAATAAAGTATACAACCAACAACGATAATTGATTTCCAAAAATTTTTAATAAATGACCTTGATTTCATTTGATGGATATTTTATTCTACATTTGTCAATAAAAAATTAAATTCAAAATATATTTTAAATTGTTACAACATTAGGACTATTTATTAAAATGTATATTTATCTTTGCAAAGATAAGTCTTTGGATAATAGTTTTGTAAAATTCATCAATAAAAGATTCAAGTTATGAAAAAATTTTTATCAATAATTTTAATATCAGTCACTCTTGCAGCATGTTCAACCGTTATGATTTCCGGAAGAAAGCAATTGCTTTTAGTTCCAGATTCAGAAATTTTGGCTATGAGTTTGCAAAGTTACAAACAGTTTATTGATTCTGTGCCTCCTTCAACCGATAAGGCGAATACAGCATTAGTGAAAAAAGTGGGGAAAAATATTTCAACGGTTGTTGAAAAGTATTTGAGGGACAATGGAATGGCATCTGAAATTCCTAATTTCGCGTGGGAATTCAATTTGGTGAAAGATAAAACAGTTAATGCTTTTTGTATGCCGGGTGGTAAAGTCGTTGTTTTTGAAGGAATTCTACCAATAACTCAAAATGAAGTCGGAATGGCGGTTGTTTTAGGACACGAAATTGCACATGCAGTAGCCAAACACAGTAGCGAACGAATGAGTCAGCAAATGTTAGTACAATACGGATCATCAATCACAGATGTGCTTCTTTCTAACAAATCGGAAGCTACGCGTTCTACTATTAACACAATATATGGAATTGGTTCGCAGTATGGAGTAATGCTTCCCTATTCACGTAAACAAGAATACGAAGCTGACCAACTGGGATTGGTTTTTCTGGCAATGGCTGGATATAATCCGAATGAAGCAATTACTTTTTGGGAACGGATGGCTGCAAATTCTAATGGCGCACCTATGGAATTTTTGAGTACTCACCCTTCTGATGCTAACCGCATTGCAAAAATAAAAGAGCTTATCCCGGAAGCAATGAAATATTATAAAAAATAAAGGGTATAAATTATTCTTTTAATTAAAAACTCACTCATTAAATTAAATGAGTGAGTTTTTTTGTTTGTAGAATTACAATTTCTCCCCATAAGCCAAATCGCCAGCATCGCCTAATCCTGGAATTATATACGAATGTTCATTCAGCTCGGGATCGATGGCAGCTGCCCAAACGGTGGTTTTTGTATCGGGGAAATGGGATGCTACATAATCAATTGCCACCTGACTTGAAATCACGGTTGCAATATGAATATGCGACGGTTTGCCTTTTGTCAGCAATGCACCGTATGCCAACTCCATTGAACCACCTGTTGCCAGCATCGGATCGGTAATAATCAGCGTTTTTCCTGTTAAATCGGGTGAAGCAATGTATTCAATAAAGATATCGAATTTCAAAGCATCTTTGTATTTTCGGTAAGCCGATACAAAAGCATTTTCAGCTGTATCGAAGTAATTCAAAAATCCGTTATGGAAAGGCAAACCTGCTCGAAGAATTGTTGCTATCACAATTTTTTCGTCAATTACTTCCGTGCTTGCCATACCCAGCGGAGTTTTCACTTCTTCTGCTTTAAAGCGCATGGTTTTACTAATTTCGTAAGCCATTATTTCGCCAATTCGTTCCATATTTCGACGGAAGCGCATGGAATCTTTCTGGATTTTTACCGAACGGATTTCTTTCAGGTAATGTTTCAGAATGGAATTGTTTTCCGATAAATTGATTATTTTCATTTGGATAATATTTACCCCCTAACCCCCTAAAAAGGGAATGAGAAGTTAGTTTTTTAAATGTAATATTTTATATAAGTCTTTAAGTCCCAAATTCTATTTTTTTTGTCTTTCTCCTTTGGAGAAAGTACCCGAAGGGGGATAGAGGTCGGGATTTAGGGAGCTTTTTATTTATTGTCTCTTTCTCTGATTTCTGTCCTACGAATTTTTCCACTGATGGTTTTGGGTAATGATTCTACAAATTCAATAATTCTCGGATATTTATACGGAGCAGTAACCGATTTAACATGTTCCTGAATTTCTTTAATCAATTCTTCGCCCGCTTTATCTTTGTATTCCTTTGACAAAATAATAGTCGCTTTTACCACTTGTCCACGAATTTCGTCGGGAACACCAGTTATGGCACATTCCACAACGGCCGGATGTGTCATCAAAGCACTTTCCACTTCAAATGGTCCAATTCGGTAACCTGAACTTTTAATCACATCGTCGGTTCGACCGACAAACCAAAAATAACCATCTTCATCCCGCCAGGCCACGTCACCAGTATAATAAATATTGTCGTGCCACGCTTCGGCGGTCAATTGTTCATTTCGGTAATAACCTTTGAAAAGTCCTTCGGGATAAAGTTTATCGGTACGAATCACAATTTGTCCCTGTTCGCCCACTTCAGCCACGCGACCTTCTGAAGTCAACAAATCTACATCGTAATGAGGATTGATTAATCCCATCGAACCCGGTTTTGGTTCAGTCCAGGGCGAAGTGAATAACGAAAGTGTTGTTTCGCTTTGTCCATAACCTTCTTTGAGTTGAATGCCGGTAAGTTTAAGGAATTGCTCGTAAACTGCCGGATTCAGTGCTTCGCCTGCAATAGTACAATATTTCAACGAAGATAAATCGTATTTTGATAGATCTTCACGAATCAGAAAACGGAAAATGGTGGGTGGTGCGCAAAGAGAAGTAATACGGTATTTCTCAATCATTTCGAGCATAGCTGCCGATGTGAATTTTTCATGATCGTACACAAAAACGCATGCTCCGACTATCCATTGACCGTATAGTTTTCCCCAAACTGCTTTCAACCAACCAGTATCGGCAATGGTGAGATGAATACTTTCTTCGTGCAGATTGTGCCAGTATTTGGCTGTTATAATGTGTGCCAACGGATAAACACAATCCAGCAAAACCATTTTTGGATTACCTGTTGTACCCGATGTAAAGCTTATAATGAGCGGATCGTCATTTTTATTTACGTTCTTTATTGGAGTGAAAGGTGCTGCATTTTCAATACCTTTATGGAAATCAAGCCAGTTTTCAGGAATGATAGGTCCGACAGAAATCAGCATTTCAACGCTGGGTGATTCAGGCATCGAATCGTTGATGTGATTGATAATAGTTTCTTCACCAACAGCAATAATGGCTTTTATATCTGCTGCATTATTGCGATAAATCAAATCTTTTTTTGTCAATAAATGTGTAGCGGGAATAATGACAGCACCTATTTTATGTAAAGCGATGATTGTGAACCAAAACTCATAGCGACGTTTGAGAATTGCCATGACGATATCACCTTTTTTAATTCCCAAACTTTGAAAATAGGATGCTGTCTGGTCGCTATATTGTTTAATTTCGCCAAACGTAAATTCACGACATTCACCCTGATCATTGGTCCAAAGCAAAGCTTTTTTGTTTGGTTCTTTGGCAGCCCAGGCATCAACAATGTCATATGCAAAATTGAAATTTTCTGGAACTAATAATTTATAATTGGCTTTGAAATCCTCAAAGTCTTTGAATTCGGTTTGTTTTAAATATTTTTCTAACATAGGAATTATGTTTACCAATTTGTCGATAAGTGTTTGATTCTTTAAATTATTATCGCTAGAAATTTCACTTTCTTTCCATTCAACGCTTTCATCCCGTGTGGTTTGGTAGCATCAAAATAAACGCTGTCTCCTTCGTATAAAGTTATGTCGTTTCCTCCGATTTGCAATTGCATAGTGCCTTCCAGCACCAAATTAAACTCCTGACCCGAATGCGTATTTAAATGTATAGGATTGTTATTCGGTTCTACCGTAACTTCGAAAGGTTCAGCTTTGGCATACCGAAAACCCGAGGCCAATGCCTGATATTTATAAGTTTTGGAGCGTTCAACACTTGTTCCGTTTCCTTTACGAGTTACAGAATAAGCCAACGAATGTGGGTCGTTTCCCGATATCAAAGCTGTGGTTTCAACTCCGAAAGTTTGAGCCACCTCGCATATAAAACTCATGGGAATATCCGAAGCACCTGATTCATATTTAGCATAATCAGCTTCCGAAACTCTGCATTTATCAGCAGCCTGAGCAATGGTCAAATCCAGTGCATCGCGAAGTCCGCGCAGCCGTTCGGCAATTTGTTTGATTTGTGTGTTCATAGTGATTATTTATTAAAACATTTCCAAAGTTTAGAACTTTGGAAATGTTGATTTTCTATTTCAAATGCGATGTCTTTAATCCTTTAATCACTGCATTGCTAAAGCCGTTTGCTTCCATTTCGTTCAACCCTTTAATGGTAATTCCGCCCGGTGTAGTTACTTTGTCAATCTCCACTTCGGGATGAGAATTGTTGGCTTCCAATAAATCGATAGCACCACGCAAAGTTTGAATCACCACATCTTTGGCCACATTCGGATAAATACCCATTTCTACACCACCCTCCATGGCTGCACGGATATAACGGAACGCGTAGGCAATTCCGCATGAAGAAAGCGACATAAACGCATTTAATTGTGTTTCGGGAACAAGGAATGTTTTTCCCAACTCACCAAAAATATCCAGAATCAATTGTTCCTGTTCTTTTGTGGCATTCATCGACGAAATACTGGATACGCTTTGCAATACATCAATGGCAGTGTTCGGAATTATCCGAAACATAGTGGCTTCTTTATCAAAGAATTCTCCCAATTGCGAAAAATCAATTCCGGCTGCAATAGAAACAATAATCTGCTTCTTGAAATCAAGTTTATGACTAAACTCTTCGGCAACAGACCAAACTAACCATGGTTTTACAGCCAAAATTATAATATCAGCATCGCGCACAATTTCCACATTGTATTCATTTACCGTAATTTCAGGATTAAATGCTTTGATGGCATCCAGATTGGCAATTGAAACATCGCTTACACTAATATTTTTTGATTGGATTAATTTTCCTTTCGAAAGTCCACGGACAATGGCTCCACCCATGTTTCCAGCCCCGATAACTGCAATTTTTGTATTCATATTTTTAGCCCCCTAAATCCCCCGATAGGGGACTATGTTTAGTTTGTTTTTATTTATTAGCATACAAAGATAGAATATCGAATTCATAATTCATAATTTTATTTCAGATTAAGTCTTAAAGTCCCCCATCGGGGGATTTAGGGGCATTTTATCCTTTACAATTTTTTGATTTCTTCCATAACTTCATATACTATCGGACAAGTATAAGCGTTTTTAATGGATAGATTATAAATCTGATAAAACCGCTTCCGGTCAGTGTGAGGATATTCTCTACAGGCTTTAGGTCGTGATTCATAAATGGAACAATAATTATCGTCTCCCAAAAACGGACAGGGCATCGATTGAAAAACAGTGTCACCGTCTTCATCGATTTTCAGATATTTTGAAATTACATCAACACTTTTCATGCGTAGTGTTTTGGCTATACGGTCAACATCTTTGTCCGTAATCCGTGGGCCCAAAGTACGGCAACAATTGGCACATTGCAGACAATCAATACGTTCGGAATACTTGTCATGCAGGTTATGAATCTGAACATCCATACTTTCGATTTTCTTTTTATTTTTCTGAAAAAATCGTTTCCATTCAGGTTCAGATTTTGCAGCTAAATCTTTTAGAAATTTATAATCTAATTGTTTGTTCATCTGATTTTTATACTTTTTATTGAGTTTGCAAAAGTACGGAATTATACATTAGAAATCAAGATATTCATTTTTTAATACAAAAATGTCGTATCTTTGCAGCCGTTTTATTTTATAAATAAATTAATTTATGAGTCAACTAAGTGATGTGTTGGGACAATATGATGCGCCCCAGCAAGCGAAAGCAATGGGTGTTTATCCATATTTTCGTCCAATCGAATCTGACCAGGATACTGTTGTTACCATAGGCGGCAAACGCGTATTAATGTTTGGTTCAAATAGTTATCTGGGACTGACAAATCATCCCCGTTTAAAGGAAGCTGCCATCAAAGCCGTTGAAAAATACGGAACGGGTTGTGCCGGTTCACGTTTTTTAAATGGAACATTGGATATTCATATTGAACTGGAAGAACGTCTCGCCAAATTAGTTCACAAAGAAGCTGCTTTAGTTTATGCTACCGGATTTTCGGTTAATGCCGGAGTTGTTCCCTGTGTTACAGGTCGCGAAGATTATTTGATTTTTGACGAATTTGACCATGCTTCGATTATCGAAGGTAAAAGACTTGCATTTTCTAAACAATTGAAATATCGTCATAACGATATGGAAGAATTGGAAAGGTTACTTCAAAAATGTGAACCCGATAAACTCAAACTAATTGTTGTTGATGGCGTTTTCAGTATGGAGGGAGATGTTGTAAAACTACCTGAAATAGTTGAACTTTCAAAAAAATACAATGCATCAATTTATGTTGATGAAGCACATTCATTAGGCGTTTTTGGTAAAACAGGTGCTGGGATTTGCGAACATTTCGGAGTGTCAGACGATGTGGATTTAATCATGGGCACTTTCAGCAAATCACTTGGTACAATCGGTGGTTTTATTGCTGCTGATGAAAATATCATTAATTATCTGAAACACAATTCAAGAACTTTGATTTTCAGTGCTTCCATTACTCCCGCTTCAACCGGTTGTGTTTTGGCTGCCTTGGATGTTATGGCTGAAGAACCATGGCGCAAAGAAGCTTTGTGGGCAAACACGAATCGTGCAAAAGCAGGATTTTTGAAAGCAGGTTTTGAAATCGGACATACACAAACACCTATAATTCCCTTATATGTTCGGGATAATACAAAGACTTTCATGCTTACTAAAATGTTAATGGATGATGGTGTTTTTGTGAATCCGGTAGT
>JBBRTR010000085.1:0-12277 GCA_038244215.1 Bacteroidales bacterium | reverse complement strand
GCCATGATGCAGGCCGACGATGCCTATGCAGGCTCACAAAGTTTCGTCCGGTTGCAGACTGCCGTCAAAGATGTATTGGGCAAGGAATATTTATTGCCGGTTCATCAGGGACGTGCAGCCGAAAGTATTATTTCCATAGCCTATGTAAAAAAAGGAAGTCTGGTTCCGATGAACTACCATTTCACAACTGCTATGGCACATATTACCCAGAACGGTGGAAAAATAGCAGAATTGCTTTATCCCGAAGCCTATGTAATCAATTCCAGTCATCCTTTCAAAGGAAACATGAATATAGAGAAACTGGAAGAAACCATTCTTGGTCATGGTGCTGCTAATATTCCTTTTATCCGCATGGAAGCTTCGACTAACTTGATTGGTGGACAACCTTTCTCTGTTCAGAACCTTCGAGATGTACGTGCTATTGCTGATAAATACAAAATTCGTATTGTGCTCGACTGTAGTTTATTGGGTGAAAATGCTTATCTGGTAATGAAACGCGAAGATGAGTTTAAAAACTCAGACATGGGCGAAATTATGAAAACCATGACTGCATTGGCTGATTTATGTTATTTCTCAGCACGTAAAATTTCATCTTCACGAGGTGGTGGAATGTGTACCGACCGAATGGAAATTTTCAAAGAACTGGAAGCATTGGTTCCTCTTTACGAAGGTTTTTTGACTTACGGTGGTATTTCCATTCGTGAAATTGAAGCAATGGCTGTCGGACTTTATGAAACACTCGATGAAAGCATGATTTGCCAGAGTCCATCTTTTATTAAGTACTTGGTTGATGCGTTGGATGCAAAAGGAATTCCTGTTATTAAACCGGCAGGAGTTTTAGGGGCTCACGTTGATGCAATGCAGGTTTGTGCTCACATTCCACAAACTGAATATCCTGCCGGTGCTTTGGCAGCAGCTTTATTCCTGATTTCGGGAGTTCGTGGTATGGAAAGAGGTTCAATCTCCAACCAACGTGACGAATATGGAAATGAAACCTACGCCGATATGGAATTACTTCGTCTGGCTGTACCGCGTCGTGTATTTACCTTGTCACAAATTAAATACGTGGAAGATCGTTTGAATTGGTTGTATGACAACCGTAAATTGATTGGTGGATTGCGTTTCGTGTACGAACCACCTGTACTTCGTTTCTTCATGGGTGTATTGGAACCAACCAGCGACTGGCCTCAGAAACTGATGAAAAAATTCAAAAAGGATTTCGGAGAAAGCCTGTAGATTCATTTACGATTTATTCATTTACGATTTACAATTTAATGAAAGCCACCTGATGAATGAATTCATTTGGTGGCTTTCTTGTTTTTTCAAACTTTGTGCTATTTGCAACTCGTTGAACTATTCTGAAATTTACTAATTGCTGTAATGTGTGATTTATGTAATAAAAAAACAAATTTGTGTAACACTTGACCCCAAGAAGTTGCGCAACTTTGTTACAGAATTTTCAATTATATAAAATAGACAATATAACAAACAATTCTGCAACGATTATTGTTACTATAGCATATTAAATCAACCTATTAAGCAAAACGATTTTTACTTTTTAATTTATATAACAAACCATTAAACTCAAAAAAATGAAAGCAATCAAATTTTATGTAATTATTACTGCCCTTGCATTTACAATGGCATCGTGTGTTGAGAATTCAAGCAAATACAAAGCTGCTGTTGCTGAACGTGATTCAATTGCAGTGCAAAAACAGGCTTTAGATTCCAATTACAACAGGACACTTGACATTTTAAACGATGTTGAAAACGGTTTCTCCGAAATCAATCATAGTGCAAAAGAAATGACGGTTAACCTCAAAGGATCAGAAGGTAAAACCACCAGCCAAAAAGAACTGATCGCAACTCAAATGACTTCGATTAAACAAACTATCGAAAAAAACAAAGCAAAAATTGAAGAACTTCGTCATTTGGTTTCTAAAGATAAAAAAGCAAATGTAAAACTGACAGAAACCATCGCTCGACTACAAACCGAAATGGATGAGAAAAGTATGATGATTCAATCTTTGCAAGCTGAACTAGAACAGAAAAATATCAAAATCACAGAACTTAACACTACTGTGGATACGCAAAACAAAAACATTGCCGAACAGCAAAGTGTAATGGATCAGCAAAAATCAACGATAACCGGTCTAAATACAGTATGGTATTGTGTCGCAACGTCTAAAAAACTAAAAGATTCAAAGGTTATTACAAATACCGGACTCTTTCAGTCTCGAAAAGTGTTGGATACTGAGTTTGATACCAGTACTTTTACTCAAGGTGATTTGAGAAACCTTACATCGATACCAACCGGAAGTAAAAAGATTAAAATCCTTTCTTCTCACCCACAAGGAAGCTACAATCTGGTAACAGGTGACGATAAAAATATCACGATTGAAATTACCAATGCGCCTAAATTCTGGAGTGTTTCAAAATATTTAGTGGTACAAATTTAGGATTACTGAAAAAATATCAAACGTACAGAAATGTGTTTTAAAGGATCATCGGGGTATATTGTCCCGGTGATTTTTTTTATTCTGTATGAAAATGTAAATGGAGATTAAAATGTGGTTTGAGATCCACTAGCCTATAAAGGGAAATAATATTAAAAAGAATCGGCTTTTCAGGAATGGAAAGCCTGTTCTGTTTTATTCTATCAATTTCATTACATCACTCAAATCCAATTGTTTCAAAATTTCGTTATTTGAATTAATCATGGTGTCGAATAGCAGAAGCTTTTCTTCTTGAAGTTTAAGTATTTTTTCTTCAATTGTATTTCGGGTAATAAACTTATACACAAACACCTTGTTCTGTTGCCCGATACGGTGAGCACGGTCGAAAGCTTGTGCTTCGGCAGCCGGATTCCACCACGGATCAAGCAAAAACACATAGCTTGCACGAGTAAGGTTTAAACCCAAACCACCCGCTTTGAGTGACAACAAAAACACTTGAGTGTGATCGTCAAGCTGGAACCGTTCCACTTCAGCTTTTCTGTCTTTAGTACTTCCATCTAAATAACAGTAATCTATTTGTTTCTCGTCGAGATAGTTGCGGTACAATTTCAAATGCTCTACAAACGAACTAAAAAGAAGTATTTTGTCACCTTGTGCTATAACCTCGTCGAGCATTTGGCAAACGGTATCAAACTTACCCGAATCATCTTTATATTCTTTTTCGGCAAGGATTGGATGATTGGCCGACTGACGCAAACGTAGCAAGCCTTCGAGCAAAATCATTGGATTTACCTTATCATTGGAATCCTTATTTTCAAGAAATTTATCACGGTAGCTATTTCGCATATCGCGGTAGAAACGCTGCTGTTCATCAGTCATATCACACCACTGAACGATAATAGACTTTTCAGGCAAATCGGGAAGCACTTCCGTTTTATTTCGACGTAGAAGAAAAGGTTTTAGCAATTGTCGGTACATTTCCTGCTTTTCGGATTGTTTGCAGGCTCTTAAAAAATGGTTGGCAGAGCCCAACATATTCCGATTGAAAAAATGGACTTGCGACCATAAATCGGTAAGAGAATTCTCAAGAGGTGTTCCTGTCAGGGTCAAAAAGCGGCTGGCATTAAGCGATAAACAAACCTGAGTAGTGTCTGATTGTGGATTTTTGATAGCCTGAGCCTCATCCAGTATCACGTAGTTAAACGGAATGTCTGACAGAATATGTTTATCACGCCGAAGAACACCATAACTTGTGAGTAAAACATCAACACCTTTAAAATCTTCGATATTTTTTGAACGTTGATTACCGGTATGGACATGTACGTTGAGCGTGGGTGTAAATTTAGCGGCTTCTTGTTCCCAATTATAAACCAGACTGGTAGGTACAACCAAAAGGCTTGTGCCTCGATTTTGTTCTTTCAACCATTGAAGTAAACAAAGCGTTTGAATCGTTTTTCCCAGTCCCATATCGTCAGCCAAACAACCACCCAACGACAAATCGTCGAGCAGCCTCAACCAATTATAACCTTGTTGCTGGTAATGACGCAGTTCTCCATTGAAATTTAGAGGCAAATCAAAATTTTTGTCCAATTTATGTTCCAACAATTGGCGCATATTATCTTTTATGGACAATTTTATTTTTGAACCATGCATAAGTTCCTCGGCCACAACGCAATAATGTCTGGCAATAACTACTCTTCCATCTTCAATTTTACAGAAATCAACCAACGCTTTATATTCTTCAAACCAAGC
Organism: Bacteroidales bacterium; assembly: GCA_038244215.1. Taxonomy (GTDB): domain Bacteria; phylum Bacteroidota; class Bacteroidia; order Bacteroidales; family Paludibacteraceae; genus Paludibacter. Next base: position 8,069 of record JBBRTR010000085.1, on the reverse strand, counting down.
TTGTGGAATTTGTACATATTCTCCATTGGGCAAAAGCATTTGATGCTTGTTTTGCTTTATATAACTCAAAACACGTACAAACGGAATTTCGAAAGAACCGAATTTCACTCGTCCTTTAATATCAAACCAATCGCGCCCTTCTTCCAATTCAATGCTAATGCTACGCTCACCGACAAAAAAACGTTGAGTTTCTCCTCCGCGCTGATTGAACTTTATTTCCACTCCGGTCGATTCCAGTGCTTTATAGTTTTCGTTTAGCCACTCTATTCCAATGCTGTAAGGCATTTTGCGCACTTTAGCATCCAAATCAAGCCCAACTTCTTTCAATGCATCGACATACAATTTTTCCAGACCGCGATCTCGTTCGGCCTTATAAATAACAAAGGAGTTGTCAGTCGTTTCAATCTTGGTAATAGCACCACCTTGTCCTGCCCAAAATGTAAAATTGTGATATTCAAATACAAGCTCAAGTACAATGCTTTTTTCCGAAATATCGACATTTTCACTATCAAACAATGAAAACTGGCGGATTGGAACAATTTCCCTTACTTTTAAAACGGCATTAGTCATATCGGACACCGACTGAATTTCAAAGCCCATGGCTATAACTCGGTCTGAGGGAACGAGTGGGAGTATAACTTTTCGGATATATTCTTCTGCATTGATTTGCGAAACCGACACTTTCTCTTTGCTGAAAAATGGTGTTAATTTGGAGCCATCCACCTCTTCTTCAAACTCGTAAATTTTATTTTTCAATAAAACCCGAGCCAGTTTACGAGAGACAAGCGTTCCTTTTTGTAAGTCAAGTTGTTTGTTCCTGCACGTAATTTCCAAGGAATAATAGATCCAATCAGGTTGATTATCAAAACAATAAAGCAACTCAGGCATCTCCTGTTCAACATCGAGCTTAACCCACATAAAAGGAAATTTACCTTGGGGTAGAAACAACTGCTTATCTGACAAATGCTCAAAAAAAGTATTCTGATTCTGTTCAATATACTCCAAAAGATAATCCTTGATATATTGTAAATCCTTCGTCAGGATTTTGCGTTCGAAGAATTTATTTACAATTGCATCCCATGATCTTACATTCTTATCTTTTATTTTCGAAGCTATAATATCCTTTTCTAATTTCTGACAACAATCAAATAGCAAACTGTCTGTTTCATCAAACAAATGCAGGTAATTGGATTTGTTTTGGCTAGATACTTTTATGTATTGAGCCGAGAAAACACCTTTATCATCGGTATCAACAACAACACATTCCGGGAAACAACCTAAGTTCCCCATATTCCTCAATAAATAAACAATCACTTGTTGCTTCATAAACTAAACCTTAATCCTACTTTTTTAGAGCTCCAAAATTAGACAAAATAGCCTTAAAAACAAAGTTACACCGGAAATACAATTGATTACCGGTGGAAGCTATTTTTATAACGATATAAATATTTAGAACTTACTTTTTTATTCCGAACTTGATGTTCCATTTTGGAATATCAAGTCAAACTTCTTATTTTATCCCCAACTTCTTCAGAATTTCTTTTGGAATGGCATCTTTATTAACCAGAATATCAATGGTTTTAGCTTTTACAAACGATTCACTCGCGTACCAAATTCCTTTGTATTTTGAATCGGTTCCCCATGAGTTTTTTACAATATAGTATGGGGTGCCGTTTTGATCTTTGGCAATTCCAAAAATTTCCATTCCGTGATCATCAGTTGTTTGATAATTATCAAAACCAAGTTGGCGACTTGCTTGTGTTACAACTTGTTCCGGTTGTGGACCTTTCGTCTTGTAAATTTTATCTTCCATTTCTTTTTGTGAAACTCCTGTCCATTTAACCTGATCGGTTCCCGGTAGATTGGTCAGTTTTACTTCAGGCAATGTTGCAATTCCGTTACGGGTAAATCCTTTTTCACTTACATCTGAAGCCCATGCAACACAATAACCTTTATTGACAGCATTATCTATAACCTGCATAAATTCATCAATTGGTATGTTATATGATTCCGACCAACGCCAGTTATCTGGAATTTCAATTGCAAATTGTTGATAAAAAGGATGATGTGTAAATGAAGTCAGCGACACATAATCGTCGAGATTCAAACCCAATGATTGTTTGTAAGTAAGCGCTGTGTATTTCTTGCTATCAACTGTAAATTCGGTTGGGCATTTTCCTAAATAAGCATCCAAAATTCCATCAAAACCCGTTTTCCATGCAGTTGACAGTTTTTTATTCGGATTCGAAACAATTACAGTAACATAGGATTTCAATAAAGCGTCCATTTCAGCTTGTTTGTGTTTTTCTTCTCCATAATTCAATCCGGTCATTTCTTTATCAGGAACAATTCCATAATTTTGAAGTACATAAAGCACATCGTAAAATGAACCACCCTCGGCAAAATTGATTGTTCCGTTCATGCGAACATATTTATCGGCTTTATCAGAATACGATTTGTGGACTACGAACATTTCTGATAGATCTACTTCTGGTTTTCCCATCCGAAGTAGTTCAGATTCAAAAAAACCAAGTGCCGAAAAGCTCCAGCAAGTTCCCGTGCTGGCCTGATTTTTTACCGAACTAATTTTGTTTTCTTTAATGGTGCTAAATCGAAATGTGTCGACAGCAGTTGTGTCTTTTTGGGCGAAAGTTGCTCCTGAAAATAACAGAAGCGTAATGAATAATGTTAGTTTTTTCATGAATGTTAAACGAACCCCTAACCCCTAAAGGGGAATTAAGCTACTTATGTCTCTTAATACCAATACGGAAGGGAATTTAAATTGATTATTTGAATTTATTTCTTTTTTTTTATTACCCACAAAAACAAAGGGGAAAATATGAAGATAAACTTGCATAATTCCCCTTTAGGGGTTAGGGGTTTTTTATTTTACCGGAATATTTTCAAGTGTAGCCAAGAGAAAATCCCAGAATTTCTGAACGGTAGCGATATTCACTTTTTCATCCGGTGAGTGTGGATAACGAATGGTTGGACCAAAGGAAATCATGTCCATTTTAGGGTAATGTGTACCCAAAATACCACATTCCAGTCCGGCATGAATAATCATTACTTTTGGAGTTTTGCCCCATTTATCCTCATACACTTTTGTCATTTGTTTCAGAATAGGAGAATCCAGATTTGGTTTCCAACCAGGATATCCACCTTTGAGATCAACTTTGGCACCGGCAAGTAAAAATACACTTTCAACCATGGAAGCAAGTTCTTCTTTGCGTGATTCCACCGAACTGCGCATCAAGCACCGAACTGAGATTGTTTCGCCATCGGATTTGATGATTGCAAGATTATTCGAGGTTTCAACCACAGTTGGCAACTCAGGAATAAAACGTGAAACGCCGTTCGGACAAGCTGTAACTCCGTTGATTAAGTCATCCTGAACTTCTTCGGGAATCAAACCTGTAGGCAAAGTAACTTGTTCAACCGTAAATGAAATTTTATCTTCAACACCTTTGTATTCTTCAATGAACAGTTCCTCGCATTCTTTTACAAACTCTACCATATCATCAACTCCATCGGCAGGAACTGTTATAATTGCAAAAGCTTCGCGTGGAATGGCATTTCGCAGACTTCCGCCTTCAATTGTTGCCAAACGAGCTTCGTAATCGGCTACAGCATCTTTCAAAAAGCGGAACATTATTTTATTGGCATTGGCACGTTGCAAATGAATATCAACGCCTGAATGACCGCCTTTTAAACCTGTTAATGAAACTTTCAAAGCCACATCTCCTTCTTCAATTTCTACTTCTTTGTATCTAAAAGTGATGTCGCCATCAATTCCACCGGCACAACCAACGTATAATTCTCCTTCGTCTTCCGAATCCATATTGATCAGAATGTCACCTTTCAACACATTTGGTTGTAAGCCGAAAGCACCGAACATACCGGTTTCTTCATCTACCGTAATAAACATTTCGATCGCCGGATGCGGAACGTTTTTTGATTGCAGAATGGTCATGGCTGCTGCCAGTCCAATTCCATTATCTGCTCCAAGTGTTGTGTCTCTTGCAGTTACCCAATCGCCGTCAATATAAGCCTGAATCGGATCGGTTTCAAAATTATGAGCCACGTTGCTGTTTTTTTGAGGAACCATGTCCATGTGTGCCTGCAATACAACTGTTTTGCGGTTCTCCATACCCGGAGTTGCCGGTTTGCAAACTAAAACGTTTCCGATCTCGTCGCGTAAAGTTTCCAAGCCAAGTGATTTTCCGAAATTTTCGATAAAAGTTCCGATTGGTTCTTTTTTGCCTGATGGGCGTGGAACCTGCGTGAGACTATAAAAATTTTCCCAAAGAGCTTTTGGCTCAAGTTGGCGAATGTCAGTTGAATTCATACGATTTATTTTATTTGTTATTTGAATATTTATGCTATTAACGTTCTTGCAAATATCCACATTTTTTTTTAAATAATCCGTTTTTTAATCGTGTTTTTTAGAAATTTGATAATTAGAATGCTTTTTTTTAAAAAATGCGAGTTATTCTTTTTTTAATTTTCAATTAATGAAATTTTTCTGTAATTAGTCAGTGATTCTCGATGCCGTTCAAAATTTAATTGCTAATTTTGCAGTAAAATAGAAAAAGGATACCGACCAGTTTTTTAAAGCTCTATACATATAATTAATTCACTAAAATTCAAGCAATTGTAAATCGTTGATCGTTGATTGTAAATTAAAAGTTATGCAACAAACTTATAAATTTGTAACTGCTGAAGAAGCAGCAAGCTATGTTAACAATGGTGATATTATCGGATTCAGTGGTTTTACACCTGCCGGTTGTCCAAAAGAAGTGCCGACAGCAATAGCAAAACGTGCCGAAGCATTTCATGCCGAAGGCAAAGAATTCAAAGTAGGAATGTATACCGGAGCTTCAACCGGTGACTCACTGGATGGAGCTTTGGCTCGTGCGAATGCTATTTTATTCCGCACACCCTATCAATCTAACAAAGATTTACGCTCTGCTTTAAATTCAGAACGTGCTCCTTATTTTGACATGCATTTGTCATCAATGGCTCCTGCATTGCGTTTTGGATTTATGCCAAAACCAAAATTTGCAATTATCGAAGTATGTGATATAACAGCCGATGGCGAACTGATATTGACTACAGGAGTTGGAATTTCACCAACCATTGCCAATTTAGCCGATTATATTATTGTGGAATGGAATCACAATCATCCAAAAGAATTGCGTGGTTTTCATGATATTTTTGAACCGCTTGATCCGCCACATCGTTTGCCAATGACTTTATTGACTCCTTCCGAAAGAATGGGAATTCCGGTTGTGAAAGTTGATCCAAAGAAAATTTTATGTGTTGTGGAAACGCACCGTGATGATGAAGTGGGTGGTTTTACTCCAACCGATGCGGTAACTGACCAAATCGGTCAAAATGTTGCAAATTTTCTTGCCAACGAAATTAAAACCGGCCGTATACCGAAAGAATTTCTTCCAATTCAATCAGGTGTTGGAAATATTGCCAATGCAGTGATGGCTTCTTTGGGAACAAATCCCGATATTCCTTCATTCGAAATGTATACGGAAGTTATTCAAGATTCTGTTATCGATTTATTGAATAATGGAAAGGTAAAATTTGCCAGCGGATGTTCGTTGACCATTACTACTCCTGTTCGAAAAAAATTATATGAAAATTTGGAATTCTACCGCGATAAAATTGTATTGCGTCCGCAGGAAATGTCGAATAGTCCTGAATTAGCACGCAGACTTGGATTGATAACCATTAACACAGCCTTGGAAGCTGATATTTTCGGAAATATAAATAGTACTCACGTGATGGGATCAAAAATGATGAACGGAATTGGCGGTTCTGCCGACTTTACACGTAGTGCATACATTTCAATTTTCACAACTCCTTCGACCGCAAAAGCTGGGAAAATTAGTGCTATCGTTCCGATGGTTACACACGTTGACCAAAACGAACATTCAGTAAATATCATTATTTCTGAACATGGAGTTGCGGATTTACGTGGAAAATCGCCAGTTCAACGTGCCGAAGAAATTATCGAAAACTGTGTAGCTCCGGAATACAAACAAATGCTGACCGATTATCTGAAATTAACTAATGATTGTCATACACCACAAAATCTGGCAGCGTGTTTTGGAATGCATCGTCAATATATGAAAACAGGTACCATGTTGGGAACAAAATGGGAAGATTATATTGATTAATTTTTATTGACGGTAATTACAAAAAATGCCATTCGGATATTTCGAATGGCATTTTTTATTTTATTTGAAATTCGATTAATAACCGCGAATAGCTTCGATTCCCGGCAATACACGACCTTCAATAGCTTCGAGTAAGGCACCACCACCGGTAGAAACATAGGAAACTTGGTCGGCAATACCGAATTTATTTACACAAGCCACAGAATCACCACCACCAACAAGCGAGAATGCGCCATTTTTGGTAGCTTCAACGATAGCTTCACCTACCGCACGAGAACCATGAGTAAAATTATCAAATTCAAAAACACCGGTAGGACCGTTCCAAAGAATGGTTTTTGAGTTTTTGATTACTTCTGCAAACAGTTTTTCTGTATCGGGACCAATATCCAAACCTTCCCAACCGTCAGGAATTTCTCCAACCGGAACAAATGCAGTTTTAGCATCGTTGCTGAACGAATCCGCAATTTTAGCATCAGTTGCCAATACGATATTTACATTTTTTGCTTTTGCTTTTGCCAGTAATTCCAATGCCAGATCCAGCTTGTCATCTTCGCATATCGATATACCGATTTTTCCACCTAAAGCTTTTGTGAATGTATAAGTCATTCCACCGGCAATAATCAGATTATCCACTTTGGTAAGCAGGTTTTCGATAATTTCAATTTTTGAAGAAACTTTTGAGCCACCCATAATCGCTGTAAACGGACGGGCAGTGTCAGTCATGATTTTCTGAACAGCAAGTACTTCTTTTTCCATCAGGTAACCAAACATTTTGTCGTTTTCGTCAAAATATTTGGCAATCAAAGCGGTAGAAGCATGAGCTCGGTGAGCAGTTCCAAATGCATCGTTTACATAACAATCGGCATAAGAGGCCAATGTTTTCGTGAATAACTTTTGATTTTCTTTGGTTACTTTTTTGGCTGCAGCTTTTTCGTCATCGTTGGCAAATTCACCACGTGGTTTCCCTTCTTCCTCTTCGTAGAAACGCAGGTTTTCGAGTAACAAAACTTCTCCATCTTTTAGATGAGTAACCAAATTAGCCGTTTCTCTGCCCATACAATCTGTTGCAAATTTCACATCGACTCCTAACAATTCAGAAACATGCGGAAGAATTGATTTCAACGAATATTTGCTATCAGGATTTTTTTTCGGACGACCCATGTGTGAAGCAATGATTACACTTCCACCGTCAGCCAGAATTTTTTTCAACGTTGGCATAGCAGCACGAATACGAGTGTCATCGGTAATGTTAAAGTTTTCGTCCAAAGGAACATTGAAGTCCACGCGAACGAAAGCTCTTTTACCGGCAAAATTAAATTTGTCAATAGTTTGCATATTGTTTTTATTTTGAAGTTTGATAATTTCGTTTTAATTTGAACATTTGAATCGCTTAAATGTTGGTTTTAATATTGAAAAACATTTAGATGGATTAAATCTGATTCACGATTAAAAAAATTGTTAATGTCCAAACACCCTGATATTGAATGCATTAAACAAAATTTTCGTTTTAAATTTATGAGTGCAAAGTTACAAAAAAATCTTATAAAAATCCGATATTTTTTACAATCAATAATGGAATAATGTAACGAAATATTCGGCTAAAAAAAATAAAGAAATTTTTCTCTAATGAGTATTTAATTTGTATCTTTGCACTTTCAAAAACAAAGGGAAAGTTTAAATTAAAAAATAGAAAAAATTATGTCAAAAGTAACCGTAGTAGGTGCCGGAAATGTAGGTGCCACATGTGCAAACGTTCTTGCATTCAATGAAGTAGCTGACGAAGTTGTAATGCTCGATGTTAAAGAAGGGATTTCTGAAGGGAAAGCACTGGATATGATTCAGACTGCTGCTTTGCTTGGTTTCGATTCAAAAATT